>NZ_JBQKUM010000119.1:0-8173 GCF_054968605.1 Pseudoalteromonas sp. G5_S1_14_S5
GTTGCGGCTGTTTCAAGAACCAAGAGATGATGTACCCCCAGTAATAAATCTTTTGACTTTTTTGGGGTTAACGTTGTGCGTGTGCAATGGTCTAGGGTTGGTGGAACTGACATTGCTTAGGGGGTAGGAAGGGGGGAAGTACAACTTTCCTGCGCCAATAGGTATACAACACCCTGAATTAACCACCATAATGTGGTCATTTTCGTATCTAAAACACCCGCTCTAAACCACGAATCATTTCAATTACTTGTATAGCTATCAATGGCAAGTAAACTAGACTCAATGTAGCTATTAACTCGTTTGAGAACCGTACTCGCCATGAATGTCACCCTAAGGGCCGCAAAGCACACCGATCTAGAACAACTTAATGAGTTGATGTTTGATCTTCACCACCACCATCATATAGCCTGCCCTGAGCACTTTAAAACAGCAGAAGAGATCGAGCAGGAAAAGAGTATTGCAAGGTACTTAGATGATCCAGAGTGCTTAGTGTATGTGGCGGTCAAAGGTCAGCTGATTGTCGGATTCATTTCAGGACACTTTTGTGAGCTGATCTCTACAGTGAGCAAGCCGGTTCAAATGGGTAGTGTTGATGAGCTTTTTGTTCTTTCTGAATACCGTAAAGCAGACGTGGCGCAGATGTTGTTTCAACGTATTGAATCAACTTTTGCTGATTATGGTGTCGCGCAAGTGTTCGTCGAGGTTTGGGACTTTAATTTACCTGCCAAGGACTTCTATCAAAAAATGGGGTTCACACCTCACATTCAATGGATGAGAAAGGCTTTGCACAAAACATAGACAGCGATTTTTTGTGTGTTTCATTACAATAGTTCAACTGCGATAGCAGTCTCAATTTCTTCTATTATTCGTAGGTAAATTCGTTGGTTATTCGATATCTATTGGTTCTGATTCTTTCTCTATTGAGTACTACTTCCGTTTGGGCGAACAATATCTTGCCTGATAATATTGAGGGCGCACTGTGTGTAGTGCGCGCTGATAACCAAATTGTGTTGGTTGATGAGTTGATCACGGGGCAATTGTCTCTACCAGGAGGCACTGTTGTTTCTGGTGAAGATCCAGCTATTGCAGCGCGACGTGAAACTTGGGAAGAAGCAGGACTATCCGTAACGGTTGGTGATGTGCTCGGTTACACCGATAGTGCGGTTATTTATGATTGCATCTCTGATTCGGAAGTCATCAGCTATCAAGCTAGAAATGAAATGGGTGGCTTTGAACTTCCTATTTGGTTCGCTTCTCATTATGGAGTGGAAGTGAGTAGGGCGATGTTACTTCCTCCTACAGCATTGTCAGCAAATCAATACCGCTATCCAGAACAGTGGTCTGAGATTAATGAACTATTTTTGTCCGCGACAAACCAGCCTGTGACTTATGTGACGGAGCTGGTGGGTGCAGCACCAAAAGTTCATCAAGTTGAGCTAGGTTGGATTGTCTCGTTGCAAAACGTGTTCGATAACCTACCTAGTATCTTTTCTAATACGGTTCTATTGACCGATCTACTCGCAAAACCATGGGCTTTCATTATGATCTTGCCATTGATCGCTTGGCATTTTGGTCGCAACTTTGCATTGAAGTTCGGTTTCACTTTGATATCGGTGACACTGCTGACTTTGATAGCGCACCAAGGATTCGGTTTCCCACGCCCACACGCTTATCTTCCAACATTGAAGCTCGTTATGAGCAGTGGTTACAGCTTTCCAAGTTTGTTGGCAGCGCTATGGGTGAGTTTGACTTTGTTAGTGTTGTGGAAGTTGAAACGTATCTTCGAACAGAAATCGATACTGATAGTACTTGCTGGGCTACTTTGGATTATGCTTTTCAAAGCTTACACAGGCAGTGCGTTTTTCAGTGATGTTTTGATGGGTGGTTTGTTAGGCGCCTTAACGACTTGGCATATAGTGAGACTAGATAGTAACCCCGATGTTGATATTAGTGTGTTATTGAGTTCCAAAGGTGTGTGGTGGGGCTTATGCCTACTGTCAATCGTACTTACGGTTATCTGGCCATTGCCAACGTTCTCATTCTGGGTCGCAATTTTAATGACCATCGCTTGCTTGGTAACGTTAACGGACTCTAAACCTTTGACTGGCCAGTTCTCATTTAAGATTGTTCTTGGTGTTACGGTGATGTTGTTAGCGGGAAATCTATTGATAAGCTGGGCTGGGAGCTTTGTTTCATTTAGTGGTATCGCTTCCTTTGTCGTCGATACGCTGCGTTTTCCTATCTTGATTCTGCTTGGTGCTGTGGCATTTCGTTGGTCTTGGGCAAGAAAGTAGCCAATGACCTGTTAAACAAAAAAGGCTGTGCACTGCACAGCCTTTTAAGTATCAATGATATGGCCTTTAATTGTTATGAGTTGAAGATAAACTTTTCAATCGCGACCGCTACACCATGGTCGTCGTTGCTTGCAGTGATATGAGCAGCGATTTTCTTGGTTTCTTCCATCGCGTTGTCCATTGCAATGCCCAGGCCCGCGTATTCCAGCATATGGTGGTCATTTTCAGCATCGCCCATACAGATCACTTCTTCGGCCGTAATGCCTAAGTGTTTGGCAATGGCTTCAATACCGACACCTTTGTTTGAGTTCGGATTTAGGAATTTTCCTAATATCGATTTTGATTAAGAAAATATTGTCAATTAGAGACTTGTAATATTGCCATTGTTAGTGGAGCGCATCGCTTCAGATGTAAGCGGAACGATAACAATGGAACTTAGTTTTTAGTCGAGCAACCATCTATGTCATCCATTTAATCCAACCTTTTTGCCCACTTGCCCCATTGAATGGATATTCAATAGTTATAAAAAATTATTATTGCTCTTGGGAGTGACTACGGGTACAAGCGGAAATAAACTGTGTGTCAACGCGGAGCGTTGTCCACATTTTATTCCGTGATCTTGCGGAGCAAGATGTGCCTGTAGTTGAGCGACCAACCCAAATTCCATACCCAAAACCTATCTCGATCTGTACATTGGCTCGCTAGTTTGACCTCAGCCATCGGCACATTTCTGCCCCAAAATAAGCTAGTAGCCACTTAAACTTCATTAACCAGACCACCATTTAGCTTATTTTTCCTAATGCCTACTTGGTATCTACCAAGTAAGTGGCTATGCAAAAGCCCTCTGTATTACGATCAACAACATGACTATTGCGAGTGGAGGCTACGATATCGATCACGGCACGAATACTTGTAAGTGGTTGTAACCTCACGGTGGAGTTAGCTTCATCGCCTTGTATGCAAAATTTAAGATCCCGCCGTCAAAGTTATATTCGCAGCAGAACAGTTGGTCGCCATCTTTACTAAGTGGCGTATTTGTAACGAGGACAGACACCTTAAACAGTGCAAAAATGTAGCAAGTTTTTATTGACAAGGTTGCTTTTGATGAGATGATAAGTGGTTCATAACTCGCTATAAGTTAAGGAAATAGAGTCAGTAATGCCTTACGAATTAGTTATAAAGCAATCAAAAGAAATTGAGGCGCTGTTGACTCATTTCGAATGTGATGGAAAAGGGGTTTATGAAAAGGCAGTGAGTGCAAATACTGAATTCTCGACCGCTTTTTTAGATAAGATCAGAGACATTGCCCGAATCCGTAACCAAATTATACACAGTGATGACCATGAGCTTAAAACTGCAGATTTATCCCAGTTCCGCCAAAATGCTTATGAGGTGAGGGCGTATTTAGAAAAGCTCATCTTGGATAAAGCCAATCAAGGCAAATCGGGACAGTTAATTATTTGCTCAGGTTGTGGAAAACCAACATTAACTCAACCTGTTGAACGAACAAAAAGCACGATTGATGAGTGTTGTGTGTTATGTGCTCATCCTATTGCGACACATCAGCAGGAAGTGGATAGCCAAGAAGCCAAGTGGTTTTCTGTTGCGATCGCCTTTATAAAATTCATTTTAATGAACGCTGTCGTCATTACTAGTGTGTTTGGCCTTGAGATGTTGAACTTTAGATTCAAGTTCTTACCTGATAATAAACTTATCCTTGAATATCTGTTCTTTTGGAAAGCATACTTGTAGTAAGAGATTGATATGCCATATAAATACGTTACGCAAAGCTCTCGTGAAATAGAGAAGATGCTCTCGAATATCGGTGGTGAGGGTAAAAGTATCCATGAATTGGTTTCGAGCATTGAAGATACACTGCCCGTAGAGCTGGTGAAAAAATTACGTTTCTTGGCGTCTGTCCGAAATAAACTATTTCATGAAAGTGGATTCGAATTAGCTAGCGAACAATTCGATAGCTTTAAGCAGGCAGCCACCGAGGCGATAAATTCACTTAATGATATTGAGCAACAAGTATTATTAAAAAAGTCAGAGATTGCATTGCTACTTTGCCATCACTGTAATAAACCAACTAAGCCCTTGCTAGTTAAGGAAATGAGTCATGTATCCCACAATCAATGTGCTCATTGTTTTGAACCTCTGAGAGAATTTGATTTTTGGTCTGACTCAAGTGAGCTGTCTATCTTCGCTGGAAAAGTGAAGGATCGACTGAAAAGAGAATTTTGGTCTGACTCAAGTGAGCCGTCTAACTTCGCTGGAAAAGTGAAGGATCTACTGAAAAGAGGATTTTGGTTTTATTTGAAGGTGTTCGCGATCCAATACTGCATCCTATCAGTACTGATAATTATGTAAGGCGGGTAGAAATGGATAATACAGATCAGTTATTCAACATTATGGTGAAAGATGGCGACCCCGTAGCGGTAAGCCTTGAAGAAACATTAGCATATTTCAATGACGGTTGGGCAATTGTTAAAGCAGTGCAGGCTGAGGATTCAACACAGGCAATCAGTGTTTATACTGCCAGTTTTTGTGAGAATCACAGAGATGATCATCTATTTAGCACTATTAGCTGGGCAATCAAGAGTCAGTACAATGCGAAAGAGCAAGTTAACTCAGACACTAAACCTAGTAAAAAATCAAACAAAGTGTGCACAGCTGCGGGAGCCGTGGCGGGCGCTGCAGCCGCAGAGAGCTTGTTTGATGACGATTCCCTGAATAATTCAATGTTGGATGATTTGACGTCACCATTTGATGACGACTCCCTGAATAGTTCGATGCTGGATGATTCGACGTCACCATTTGATGACTCTATGATGGACATCAACCCAGCTACGGCTCTACCTATGATTGGTGGTATGGGTGGCGTTGATGTAGCAGGCAATACATTTGGCAGTTCTGACAGCTTCTCATCCACCAGTTCTTTTGACTAATGAAGAGCGGGCTTGTATCGCTTTCTTTTAAGAGGAAGTAAGGAAAATGAGAATGTAACCTGTGCATTACAAACTAGATTACCCAAAATTAAATTTTAACATAACAAATAATTAAGACTTCAGGATACTTTTACTTACCCAAGAAAACCAAGTTAGATCATGTACTCTAGCTTGGTTTTGTCCAAAAACGTGCTTGGTCTCTATTGTGGCAGCACACATTGGGACAAAAGTGATTTAACCTTTGGAGTCATCACAATTTAGATGTCAAACCGCAGGGCTATGATGATCGTGACTGGTTCAATAGTGGTATTGATGTTTGGGGCATCTTGTGAGGGCTCTATATTGCCACTTTACAAGCAAGCCTCTGTTTGATAGCAGATTTACACAGTGGCAATGTGATAAGTTAGCCCTATACTTTATGTAATTTTTGAGAGCATATTAGTGAGTGCCTTATTTCAGATAATATCCGACCTGCATGAGGAGTTCTGCGGAACTACTATCATGGATTTAGTTAATCCTGATGCTGATATTGTGATTGCTGCCGGCGATATAACACATGGTGTCGGGCTAGCAGAGTTAGCGTTGCAAGCTGCAAAATCTAATCCAGATATTGAGTTTATTGTTATTGCTGGTAACCATGAGTTCTATCAGAGAGGCTTTGATTATCAGGATTACCTGTCTTGCGTGCCTCTTTGGAATAAATTAAGCAACAACCTACACTTCCTAGAAAACACATCTGTAGTCCTTAGCAAATTTGACCTTGAGTTATTTGGTGGAGTTGGCTGGTCTAATATTAGTAAGCTGAACGACGTCAATACACTTTCTTTACAGTTGAAAGTCAATGACTTCAAAAGCATCTCTGTAAATAACCAAGTGCTGACACCCTCGAAAATGAGAGCACTGAACAGTGAGTTTAGAAACGCTTGTATTAAATCTATGTCAGCTTCCACAGCACAAAACAAGCTGGTTGTGACCCACTTCCCACAATCCGTTGAACTGAGACATTCAAAATATCCAGTAGATCTTTTGACGTGTTATTTCTGTTCTGACGATAATGAGTTAATCCGAGAGCTAGCTACGCACGGTGTAGGAGTGATGGTGAGTGGACATACTCATGACAATTTCGATTGTATTGTAGAGGGGGTTAGGCAGATCTCTAATCAGATTGGTTACCCACACGAGGATAGCGATAGAAAAAGCATCCTTAATTCACGAAGATTGTTTAGATTATTTAATTGACCGTGTTTAATGCTAATAGCATTAAATACGGTCAATTATGCTTAAGTTTTGTTCTTTGAGGGCAGGGGTGAGCAAAAGTATCTGTTTTATCTGATTTTTTATCTATATACTCATCAGTATTTTATTTCTGACTTATTTTAGGTGAGTTAATGACTCATGGTGGCCTGCGGCAATAATGAACGTTTTAATAGTGGTTTTGACATTGGGGTCATCCTACTATTTGTAATGAACATGTTCATTGAAGGGACTGGCACGATGGCTCGCTTAATGAGATGGTACGTCCCTCCCTACAGCTAAACTTGAAATGGTTTAGTCTTAAAAGGAAAGTACCAAATGAATAACTCACACATTATCGGAATCGATTTAGGTAAGAACTCTTTTCATTTAGTTGGTCATGATCATGCTGGGAATCAGTTATTTAAGAAAAAGCTTACTCGCCAAAAATTACTAGAGTTCTTATCGTGTCATGAGCCTGTCATTAAGCCATGGAGTCATGCGGCGGGTCTCATTGGCTTGCTCGAAAGTGTACTGAATTTGGTCATACAGCTAAGCTAATTCCACCTCAATATGTAAAACCTTACGTTAAAACCAATAAAAATGATTTTATCGACGCAGACGCTATTGCAGAAGCAGCTTCACGGCCAACAATGAGGTTCTCTTCAGCAAAGACTGAGTCAGCTCAGGTTATCTCAACGATTCGAAAAATTCGTAGCGGGTATATTAGAGAGCGCACCGCATGTATGAACCGAATTGGCTCAATCCTTCTTGAGTTTGGGGTCAGTTTGCCAAAAGGCCACGCTAGTATGAAAGGTTTATTTCAGTGGCTAGCGGATAAGAATCAAAACCTTCCTCCTCTAATCATTTTTGAATTAAGTGAGTTACATGAACACTATCAAAACCTTAATGAACGCATAGATTCACAAGCAGATAAGGTCGAGAGAATCCTTGCAGATAACGAGCAGATGAAACAACTGCAAAGTGTTCCTGGCATTGGCCCAGTCATCGCTAGTGCTTGTTTATCATCAGTTGGTAACCCCAATGACTTCAAAAACGGGAGAAATTTTGCGGCATGGATCGGACTGGTTCCCATTCAATACTCAACTGGTGGTAAATCAACGCTACTTGGAATATCGAAACGAGGAAATAAAGAACTAAGGACGCTATTCATCCATGCTGCGAGGTCCATTTTATGGAGAGACAAATCGGTTGAAAAATACTTTGGCTCGTGGCTTGTAGAGCTTAAGAAACGAAAACCTTTTAACGTGGCAGTGGTAGCACTAGCCAACAAAATAGCCCGTATAGCATGGGCAGTCTTAGTCAGTAAGAAGTCCTTTGAAATAAGAATATAATCAGAATTTGCAATGAGAGAAAAAGATGACACAACGGTTAGACCACCAGACTGAAGACCTGTTGCCCCAAACAGCAACTTAAAATGCTTTTCGTTTTGTGAGGACAGTCTGGCGCACACCTCATCATAGAGCTGAGACTAATGGCGGTCTCTAATAGACTCTGAATATATTAGCGCAAATCAGCTCGTTGTTTTTAACTCTACTTGCAATAACGGGACGTACCATATATTGGGACAAGAGTGATTTGACTTTTGGTGTCGTCGCCATTATCTAGGTAGAACTGATGAGCTATGGGGATCGTGGACAGTTCAATAGTGGTTTTGACATTGCGTATCATTGCCAT
>NZ_JBQKUM010000120.1:0-7432 GCF_054968605.1 Pseudoalteromonas sp. G5_S1_14_S5
CCCGTCCTTCTTAATAAATCAAACTATCCTGGTGAACGTTTACCTAAGCTTTCAGTAGCTGCACCTGTGCTATGCTGATGCGCTCGAACTATAGAGCCATCAAGAAAGACCCATTCAAAATCAGCTATGCTAGATAAGCTTTTGAAAAGTTGATCTAAAATCCCTTTCTTTGACCGAAGATTAAATTGTCTGTAAACGGTACTCCACTCTCCGAACTAAGAGGGCAGATCCCCGCCAAGGAATACCTGTTCTCATTCGATAAAGTATTCCTTCAAATGACATTCGATGTTCAGTTTTATCGTAAACACGACCTGTACTTTACATAACTTGGAGCAGCAGTTCCCAGCGAATATCAGTTAGTATTGTTCTTGGCATGGTATTGGTTATAGTTTTACTTTTGGCGAAGTAAATTATAAACCAATACCATGCTGTTTAAAAAACACCCACAAAAGAACAACACGCCCTAGGCTACTTACTCCTCGCCGTAATTAAAAGGATTTATCTCGAAGAAAATTTAACCACGCAAGGTCAGCGCGCCTTAGATCAACCTTTCATAATTCCCTGGAAGTAGAGGAGCTTGAAATAGTTTTTTAGGCGTATTGATCAACGTATAGCTAGGGTCTTCAGGTCTATAGGCCTCGAAGAGTTTTTTAGGCGTTTTAACTACATTATTATCTGCTGTCTCATATGGTGCTACATTATTATAGCGTCCAAATGGCGCTTTATTAGCTTTTGTATTGGAGTTTAAATCAGCTCTAAAAAGATTAGCTGGCGTTTTTTTTTGCATATTGTCTGCTGGGTTCTTATATGTAACAGGCACGACTCTTTTATTAGTTTCTTTAGGAAACCCTTTATTTAGATGCCTTGGTGGGAATATTGGCTTGTTCTCATCATATATACCTACAACATTAGTCTTTTTCGCTCCAAATAAATTGCCATTATTTTTAATTTTTACAGTCTTGAAAGCATATCCCGCGCCAAAAGATGCTAACCCTTTAATTGCTCCTATTCCAGCACCTTTTGCAGCGTCTTTTACAGGTGTACCGGCAGCAACATTTAGCCCCATATCAAGCCCAAAGCTTACAACTGCATCTGTAACTGCTAACCCTATTTGAACTGATGTTTTTGCACCTCGCGCCGCTGCACCAAATCCACCACTGACAAACCCAAGTGCACTCGATATTCCTACTTGCTTCCAGTCAAATTCATAATCAGGATCAATAGCACATTTGATTCCTTCTCCCGCTGCTGTTACAGCAAATCCGACAGATGCGCCAAAGATCATTCCTGTAACTAAACCCATCACAGCAAAGTGCCCGCTTGGGTCACTGCGATTTACAGGATCACCAACACAATAGGCATAACTGTTTATGCCACCTTTGCCAAATGGACTCATACTATCCATCGCGTGAAAACGCATTAGTCTAGGGTTATACATACGATAACCGTTACCTAAATGATAGCTTCCACTCACAGGATCATTCCTTTGACCATTAAAACCCAGAGAACTTCTAGCTAAATGACTATGCGTAATAGGTTGCCCCATACCTCCTGCCATCGTAGGCATGGAAGCCGCTGTCATTGTGCCAGCACCTAATATAGAGGCTTTTTTGATAAAGTCTCGACGGTGCATATTGATATTCAACATGTTTTTCGAAGTATTATTCATTATTTCCCCTCGCCATAAGGTAAGTATTGGTGATGTACTTGACTCCACCGATCTTGCTGATCTTTCTCATAGATTTCTACAGGGCTACCTTGAGCGTTGCCAAATATTACCTGCTGTTTTTTACCGTTATTTGATGAAATCAATCGTTGTGTTAAGCCTGGCCCTCCATGGTGATAAGAGGCGGTTACTCCGTCGCTGTGCTCATAAGATAATTTATTATTGCGGTAAAATAAGTATACGATACTGCTAGCCACAGTCTGCGAAATTAAGCGGCCACCGGCATCATATCTATAGTTAGATAAATTATGACCTGAAGCATCGCTTATGGATTGAACTTGTCCTAATGCATTATATTGATATTGATTACCTTGCTCATCATTCAATAAATTACCCGAGTCATCATAATTAAAGGCAACATTAACATAATGTGGGTGAGTATTTCTGATACTCTTTAAACAAACAGGATTATTTGATTCATAAATGAATGAGGAAAGATTATATTCTCCATTATTAAATCGTATCAATACTTCTGTAATATTGTTATATACATCATAACTAAAGGTTTGGGATGTAACTAATTTACCTTGTTCATTTTTCGGTAAATCGGCACCTTGAACTTGATAACTGATGAGACGCTTTAACTCATCATATTCATAGGTTTCAGTGGTTTCTCCTTGACTGTTTTGGTAAATACGAGAGATTAGCAATTGATTATCATCAAAGCTTTGTCTAATTTCAAACTCTTGCCGCTGATTGAAGTAACCTACTCTATTCACTTCAAGCCCTAATACGTTATAACTTAATTCAATAATGGCTTCATCATTACCATAACGAGAAGTGTATTTATACGGCCGGCTAAAGCTATCGTAAACAATATTCGTTTCTGTCCCATTATTATCACTAATTTTAATGAGTCGATTATAATCATCATAGATATAATTTGGCGCTTCACCGAATAAACCACTTTCAGCCAATAATTGTCCAGTTAATGAGTATTCATAACTGACAGTACGAGTTTCGCCATCATTTAACTGGTGGTGTTGCTGAATCATTTGGCCTAATTTATTGTACGAAACTGTATATTCTGCTCCACTATTTAAGCTATTTTCAAGCATACCTGTATACTGGTTATATTGATAAAAACAACCTAACGTATTATCTCCTTCCACTGAAGAGGACACTAGAGCTTGGTTATATGGATTAAAATGTAGATTAATTCTATCACCTTTAGGTGTGATAACCTTCGTAGGATATTCACTCATTGAATTATATTGATAATAAGTGGTTTTTCCCGCAGCAGTCTCAGACACTAAACGTAATAAGCCATCATATTTACGTTGACCTAATTCCATGCTATCTACCATCACTTTACTAGGTATCTCTGCTAGCGTAAATGCTGGATAGGTATAAGACTCTACCACGGCTTGACTATCGATAAAGCGTTTAGATTCAATCAAGCGATTATGCTTGTCAAAACTATTTTCTATTATATTACCAGCGGTATCAGTGATCTTTACCTGATTACCGTAGCCATCGTATTCATAAGATGTTTCTGCTAATAATTGAGAATTAGCAGCATTAAAGCTCTGTTTACGAATTACCTGACCTGTGATCGAAAAAAATTCAACTTCAGTAATTAAGTCTGAATGCGTATAGTGTGTGGTCAGATTCACAGGATCTTGTATAATAGTCTCAACCCGGCCGTCAGGATGGACAATCTCTTTGATGTCACCATTGTTATCATAAGCATATTGCGTTTTGAGCTGGCTCGATTGCTGACCGTCAGTCCAATCGAATTGCGTATTGGATGTCACTAAACCAAATGCGTCGTACTCTAATGATTCTACTATTCGTCCGGTATTGGTCTCATCGGTGACACTAATGCTAATAATATTACCTGCATTATTGAGCTCAGTGATTTGCATATTACCGCTGACATCGATATCAATAATTTGATTTTGATTATTACCAATTTTATATTCGCGTGAGGTTTTAGCTGTACATTCATTGTTATAGTTTGTTTTTTGTCCGGTTGGCCTCCCTGAATCATCAAACTCAAACTCATACAGCACACCTTCACGGTCCTTTGACTTTACCACTTGCAAATGGAATGGATCTTGCCACTCACAAATGGATACTTCATGATTATCAAAGGTAGATATGCGTGTTTCTGTTTTATAGCTATCGGCTAAAAATTCATAAATATAGACACTTTCAAGCTGATAACCGTTAACTGTTTGTCTCTCACGCTGTAAGCGACCGTATGTATCAGAAAGAGCGGTATTACTATAATATTGGTAATCGACTTGCACATTTGTTTCAGTCCTAGAAGCAAGTACGATAAAGTGGGTATCATCAGCTAAATTAGGCATAGCTTGATAACGATAACGTATCGTTTGAGCAGGCTCTTGGGTTGCCGAAATAAACCGTTCTTCTTCTATTAAAGCAACAAAACCATTTGGTTCAACAGGACAGTCATTACCTTTACCTTGTGCTGGATAGTAGGTATACTCATTCTTACTACCATCAGGTAAAACTTCTTCTAGCAGGTTAGCATAATCATCATATTGATAATTTGTTACATAAGCACGAGAATTACCCTTTACATAATGAGTAACAATTTGCTTTCTCAGCAAACTATAGTTAGCTGGTTGGTATTCAATGTGCCAATCTAATTCAGCATTATATTGAAACTCTTCGACTTTAAAGGTTAAACCTTTATCTCTATGTTCAACCTTTTCTATTAGATGATATTTGTTATAAGTACGTGTCACCTGTTTTGTTTGATTAATGATCTCTGTCGATGAGTATTTATAATCTTTAGTGGCGCCAAATAAAGTATCACTGCCCTCTCTCCAAGATACATCACTGTCATAGCCTAGATAGTTTTTTGGCGAAAACTCATATGTAATGGTACGTGATTCTTGACACTTGCCAGGTACTGTGGTATGAGATTTAACGCAAGGGATATAAGAAATAGTGGCGCCAACGGGGAGAGAGTGACCACGTTCATAATAATCAATATCTTCAATCAGGCCACTGGCATGAGTCACTTTATTAATCATCAGAAAACCTACGTTAGGGTAATTTTTATATTCAAAACTTATGATATTCTCTATCGAACTAGTTTCGATGGTGTTTAATTGATAACCATTACCAAAGTCATCTTTATATATAGTGACTTGTTGTTTAGGCTGATCATTAAGCTTATGTCTAACAGTGGTCACATTTTTATTGCTCCACCAATCAATTTCAAGAACTCGGCCAACATTATCCTTAATCTGCCATAAGCTATAATGTTTATCGTTATTTCTTTGTTCGTGTTCAAAGGCTATCTCTAAACCTTGTGAGGTAACAATTTTAGTCAGGTAACCCTTCTCGTGATCGATATATTCTTGTTTACCACTTTTGTAGACAACTTTTATTTCATCATTAATGTAAAAAACGCGTACATCTTTAAGCCTACGATAAGGTAATTCATATTCGCCAAGTGTATCATTCCACTCTATTTTGAACGATTGGCCACTGGATAAAGACAGTGACTCATTACTCTTATCAAATGAACTTAATTGAATCGACCAACCTTGACCAAAGCCAACGTCGAAAGTACTAGAGGGTAAATAAGATAGATTGATTGGTAAACTTAATCCAGCACCTTTATGCGAAATAAAGTTAGCAATAGTAATATTGGCACTATATTGCCCAGTTCTTGGATCTACACCTGTATTTATATAATCAGAAAAGTTAGTTGCATTGGAAGTTATATTTGTCATAAATATTACGCTTACATAATTTGATGAATTACTCTGCATCGAAGGCTGCAGAGTAATGAGTTAGACAGTAATTCTATTGCTCTTGAGGATCTGGTGAGAAACCATTAATTATAAATTCTTTTTGACCATCTTGTGACCATGCGGCAAACTCTGTTTTATTACCGTAAGTATCAAAAACATAAAATGATGTTTTTTTATGTAAGCCCCACGTACTCCATGTGCCCAACGTTGTTCTTCTATTACCTTCTGAATACCATTGATAAAAATTAATGGTATTAGCAGTATCAACAATCAATGGTGTATCTATAGTAGCACGATGATTATAGCTGCAATTTGAGTCAAATTTTTCTTCAAGAGCACTAGGGCAATAGTCTTGAATATCAAAAGCTAGTGATCTAATTCCATGATTTGGTTTTACATAAACCAATGAAGCTGTTTCAATTGTATTATTAGTGTAATTAGGCGTTTCACGGCCGATTACACGGTAAACTACACCAAGATTTTGACTATCTGTAGAGTAATAATCCTGAATTTGTGGCATGAAAATTTGTCTGATTTCAAAATCTTTAGGGGTAAAAGTCTGTAGATAACCTTTATGAGTATATTTACCTGTATCGTTATCAGAACCCGGGTTAACACTCGTTACATCTTGTCTAGTCATAGTGTATTCCCAATCATTTTTCACTGAGTAATTTCGAGCAGGTATAGCATCAATTTGGACAAAATCCCATGTATTACCGTTATTTTCAGGTAGACATGAATTATAATTTTTCTCCTCCCCCTCGTTTTCGACTGTAATTTCAGCACAAATGTCAATATTCGCAGAAGAGTTTGTGGAAACATATAAAATATTATGGTTTCCATTATCATTAGTAATAGTATAAGGCAAACTATTGATGTCATGAGGGAATGAACCTGGATAATACCAGTCGGGAGCTACTGAAGGGACTTTGTCACCGATATTCCAGTTATTAGGGAGGTTATCATTAGTACGATATTGTTTTAACTTTATATCGGTAACAGTGCCACTATTAAGCGTAAAGTCGACTAATATTTTCGCAGACATATAGCCATTAGCATAAATAGATGCACCTTGCTGACTAAAAGCTTCTAGTGTATGAACTTTAATATTGCTTATAAAATTATTTGGTGGGCCCATCGTTTCAGAAGAATGAAGAGCATTAGCACTACTATTGATATCATTAGCATAAATACTTATATCATTAGCGTATGTTAATACTGGCGAGCACATTAAACAATTTAATAATAGATTTGTTGATTTTTTTATTTTCATTATACAACCTTATTGATTTGATAGCGTATTTTGCTCTAAAGAACCCCCACATGATTTTTTAGGATAAAATATCCTTTACAATACAATTGGGAGTTTAAGTGGACTAAAAAAACCTTCAAACTTTATGAAATCAGATTAATTAGAAATTACTTTTGATTTTCTTCTTAAAGTAATAAGGAAAGTTTATATTTTACTAGTACTTAAATGAAAAAACCTTTTCAATACTATCCTCAAACCTGATTTTTGTATGGTAACTCTACAAAATAAATCAATTTAATGCCAAATGTAACACATCATGTATTTTACTTAAGCACGCCCAATTATTTTATAAAATCATCAACTTAAAGTAGATACTAGGGCGGGATCGCACTTTGTTAACAAATATGATCGAATAGCACCAAATCCATAATCACAGCCACTTTTGCTTTGAACTTAATCGACCACCTATCAGTCGTCCGATATACTCGATCAGATATTAATCAGAAGCATGACCTCATAGACGTTATGTTCCTTATGATTAGCGCCATCGCATCTGGGTATGAAGGATGACAAGATATTGAGTTGTTTGGGAAAGATAAACTAGATTGGTTGAGTAAATACAGACCATTCGACCATGGCATTCCACGTCGACATACAATAGCCCGTATTTTTCGTTCAGTTGTTGCAGAATCTTTGCTAGAGGCATTAGCCCTCTAG
>NZ_JBQKUM010000121.1:0-7367 GCF_054968605.1 Pseudoalteromonas sp. G5_S1_14_S5
GCCGTCACTGTTGCCTTCGATGTCTTCAACAATGGCGTTAAAGCCGTCCACTGCGTTTTGGATGTCTGCAATCGTGGTCAGCTCTCCCGTCGCGATTTGTTCAACAACGTAACCGATATTATTACCGTTTAAGCCAGTTATACCAACGACCTCTAAATCTTCTTGCTCTAAGGTACTTGCAGCATTACCACCATTGGTAATCGTATCTGTAATCACATTCACTGCAGTAACAACAGTTTGAACTTCAGCAGGGGTTGGATTGTTACTGTCCACAAAGGTCGCGGCATTTAAAGCTTCACTGTAAAAAGCTTCATTGGTAGTTTCTGCGCCTGTGACGCCAACAATGGCATTCAACTCCGTCGCGGTGACACCTGTGCCATTGGTATTGTTATTTATGTCATCCACAACAGACACATAGCCCGTGACCATATTTTGAATGTCAGTCACGCTGGTCAACGTATTGGTAGCAATTTGATCCGCTACAACTGTAATGTTGGTTGTGGTTGCGCCAGTGATACCCGCATCTTCTAAATCAGTGGTAGTCAATGTACTGGTCGGTTGCGTGCCAGTTGAAACAGCGGCAATGGTGTTGACCGCTGCAATCACGGTGTTGATTTCAGTCGTTGTTGGATTATCGGGGTCAAGAAATTGTCCGCTGTCAGCGGCACTGACGAGGGCTTCACCATAAAGGGCATTGGTTTCGGTAGAGTCTACCGCGTCTGTTACACCATCAATGCTATTTAGTCCTGTCGCATCAATCGTGCTTGGGTCACCAGTGGGTGAAAGCTCATCGGTCACGGCTTGATAATTGTCATAATTAGCCACCATATTGTTGATGTCATCATAGGTGGTGTAGGTACCTGAATCGATTTGGCTGGTTACATAAGCAAGATTCGAGGAATCCACTCCTTCTATGCCTGCCGCTGCGAAGGTGTCTTCACTCAGCACCGTTGGCGGTTGTGTATTATTCGACACATCTAAAATCGTACTCAGGGCAGCATCACCTGCCGCAGTGACTGCACTGACTACGCTTTGAATTTCAGCCCCCGTAGGATTATTCGGGTCAACAAAACTCGAATCTGGCTCATTAATCAAAACATCAACATAAAGGGATTCATAATTAGGATCGGCACCCGATACACCACCGATCGCATTCAGTTGGGCAGCCGTTAGCGTAACATTTGTGTCTGATCCAGATATCAGCGCCACCGCATTTTGATATTCCGCGTAACCATCGACCATGGCTTGAATTTCAGCGGTAGTCTGGTAATTACCTGTGGCAAGCTCTCTATTCACATACGCAAGGTTATTATCATCAACTCCTGTTATCTCCGCATCGGCATAATCTGCTGTGCTTAAATTTGTCGCAGGTTCACGCCCCAAAATCACTTGCTCTAAGGTTTTGAAGGCAAGAAACGTCTCATTCGGGCTACCTCCGTCTTCAACGATATTAACGAACTGTTTTGAATAGATGGCGAGATTATCCAGAAAGTCTAAATTTTCGAGATACAAATCCTGAGTGATGCCCGTCGATGCAGGACCATTCATCCAATTAGCATCCGCTATGACAGTAATACGCCCATTGAATAACGCCTGATCGGCAACAGTGATATAATCCAATCCATCTGCATGAGTCCCCACCACCACGGCTTGTGAAATCGTGTCTTCAATAAATAGGTCGGCAAAAGCAACAGTATGTACCTTATTAACACCTGCCATCAATGGATGGTTATTTAGATGATTATTTGTGCGCAGATGTTCTTTTGTTGCCATAATATTTTTTGTGCCGACATTAATATTTCCACCTAAGGCGACAATCGCATCCGTGGTATGTTGGTTCTCTGTGGGCGCAAAATTACCATTTTCACCAATGAAAAATACTCTTGCCCCACGAGTTAGATGCGCTTCCATCGCATCGATTTCAGCGGTCGTGAATGCATCTTCTGGCATCATGATAATCAAGAGATCAATATTGGATAAATTGAGCGAATCCAATGTTTGCGTGACGGAAAATTCTGTCGTAGTGAAATCAGCGTGATTTTGGTAATAATTTAAGACAGATCGCCAGTCTGTTGACTTTTTATGTGTTGCCATATAAAAGCCAATATTGACTGTTTCCCCTGCCTCTAATTGCAATTTTTCGGTAGACGGTGGTTCTAGCACCGTGTAGGTATTGGTTAGCGCAAGGGTGTGGGGGTAATGTGAGAAGTCAAATATAGAGTTGACTTTTGATTCACCTCGATACTCTCGAACATACGAGAACAGCACAATTGCCAGTATGGCCAATGCCGTCATTGCTATTTTAAAAATAAAATAGAAGCTGTATTTTTTGAATTCAATCATCGTTCTGTCTACCGTATGATAGTTAGTTCCGAATCCAACCGACGAAGTGTTAGTGATTACTGTTAGTTTTTTTTTATACAACAATGATAGTACAAATCCGAGATTTCAAATCCAATTTATGAATCAAAGGAGCTTTGTTAAGGGCTTATCACCGATCTGGGCGTAACCGAACATAGCTTGAGCCCAGTCGGTTGTATTGTGAATGAGTGTAAGCATGCTAATAAAGATATTGAGGCAAGTGATAGCCCATGATTTCTCCAATCGCCTACTAGGTCGATCACTAGTTGCCAATTTGTGTATAAGAGTCAGGATTTATTCAACGACGCCCCTTTAATTCCTCCGCGTGAGGGTGCAGCTTTCTGGGAAAAAGGGCATCCACGCAATCTGGCAGTTGGCTGCCAAAAGCTCTATGGCTCGAACAAAAAGTAGAAGCAGAAGTATGGTTACCACAAGGGTCATTGTTGGAGACCGCTATGTATCGCGTAAAACAACTACTAGGCGCTTCACTCACGCTTCGAAATTACAACGCACAAGTTGGTGAGGCTTACGCCATGATCAAAGTACTCAAAAAGTTAACCGGGATAGGTATGCCCGAGATTCCGCAGCCAATTTAGGAATAAACCGCTTCATACATTATGCCAAGAAGCTTGAGTAGCCGAGCCTGATGCTCTTGAACACCTATGATGGAGCTTTGACCGCCAATTTCGAGTATGTCTATACCTTCGAACTTTAAGAATACCCAACGTGCTGTCGGTTTCGTTGTCTTCTTGTTCTTCACCATGCTAGGAAAGAATTCCTCGGTTTTAGTGAGACTCTCTCGGATTTTGTGCTCTAAGCTGGCGTAAACGAGTAAACTTAACGTCATGATCATCAACAGCGCTTCGATTCGCTGAGGCTTCTTAAGGAAAATTGATGATGTCAGGAACTCAGGGCTTTTCAAAAAGCGAAATCCGCGCTCTACCTTTTGCTGTGACTTGTAATGCTCAAGTAACGCAGCCATCGTTAGATCGGCGCAGTCAGTATCGTTGGTTGCGAGAATAAATATACCCACTTTAAGCATCGCCAGTTTCACTTTTTCTAGATCGGTATAAGGTGCAACATCTATCAAATAGTGATATCCCGTTGGCTTTGCGTCTTTCTTCGGTCGACCACGACCTGAATAGGTTGCCTCTTTAACGATGGTTGGTTGCGAAAAGCCAAGCAAATGGCATTGGCTAGCGAAGTCGCTCATTGCTTGCTCAGCATCTATTGCGCAAGCAAATTGTTTCTTCATTAGCCGTCCCTGCGCTTTCAGTTCTTTCGTGATGTTTTTGTCTAAGTTCTTATAGAACGTTATTTCTTCTCTCTTGGTTGCTTGCTCACTATGAACCAACAACCACTTCTGAGGTACCGATCCATAGTCAGCGTCAACCCAGCAACCCGAGTAGCCATTACCGATACGACTCAACTGCTCAGTCTCAAGGTTCATTAAGGCTTCTTTCGCTGACTTAATGGTCATAGGAACACGCGTAATAAACTTCTGCTTTTGCTCATCTAGTGAATGAATGCTTTCTTCGGTGTATAGAGCGGCATCGGCGATGAAGTATAGACTGTTTTGAGTAGCCTTTAAGCAATGAATATGCTGTTTAGTAACCTCTGAAAATCAGGGCGACCGCATGAGTGCCTAGTTTTTCGCCATCTGACTAAAGCCAGCACTCAATACTGCCTCTAGCATAGACGTATTCATCATACATCGCTTTTGCTTCCCCACTATGCTTAGCTTGGTGGGTTCTTCACGGAGCATGTTAAAGCTCATTTGACGCAAGCATGATAAATTCTCAGCACCATGATCTTTGTATATCTGGCAAGCATCTTCATTCATTGTGACATCAAGTACCCAGTGCATTGACTCTATGCCCCAATGTTCTCTGACTGCCATAGCAGCTTGTTCTGGACTAAGCGCTTTGGAGCTGATGTAATAACGGTACTCTAGGTCGACAGATTTTCCTCTCTGAAGGCGAAAATTTTCAACCATTACAATGCTCTTTAAGCCTTTCCAGCGAGAGAAGTTACCTTCAAGTTTTGTACTGTCAAAAACATAGCATTGGCGAGACTCGATACGGCCATGTCCTTGCTCAAGAGAGATGTTATTTGCCACATTGGCTCGCTGAGAAGAGAATGCCTTTTCTATTGCTTGTCGGAGTTTTCCTTGGTTGCTCTTTACTGCAAGCAGATAATCTCCACCTTGATCTACAATGGCTTTAGCAATCTTAGTTTGACAGGCCATAGCATCAATGGTTACTAGGGCTCCCTTGATGTCGAGCATCTTTATCAGCTCAGGGATCGCTTTAAGGTGAGTAGACCATCGAGACCTCCCCGACAGCCTCTCGCAAAACGGAACGTGAACCTCTCAATTCATTCCGCTTCCATCAAGCAAAACTTCTTGCTGAACCAAATTGCCAATGGACAAATAATCTGGGACATTGAACTGATAACTTATCAAAGAAAGCCACCGCTCTACCTTTATGCCTCTTGAGCGTTTTGTATTTCCTTCTCGCCCATCGTACTAAGGTTTTATTGAAGTGTCGGAAAACTGAGTCTAATTCGCTTCGCCTGAACTTACCGTAGTAGTTTATCCAGCCCCTCAGCATCGGATTTAACCATTTAGCCAGTTGCTCTAAACTGTACTGTGTTTTCAGACGAACTTTTAACTCTTTTACCTTCCTACGCATGGCTTTCTTTGCTGCCATACTGACTGCTGGCAAGAAGCGGTTATAAATCCTGCCTGTTCGTTTGCATTTATTCGTTCTGGCTCTGAATGTGTATCCTAGAAAATCAAACTGTGTATGCTCAATGTGCAATGCAGACCCTCGTCTTACATCATCTCGGCAGTACACCACTTTAGTTTTCGTTGGATGCATCTCCAGACCACAATCAATGAAACGTTGTGCAAGCTCTCTCTTTAGCTTCTCTGCCTCGCCCCACGAGTCAGCATGCACCAACCCGTCATCTGCGTAGCGACACCATGGATTGTCTGGATAGTTCTTCTCCAGCCATTTATCAAAAACATAATGGAGAAATAGATTCGCAAGCACCGGACTCACAACACCACCCTGTGGCGTCCCCAAATCTCGTTCTGTTATGCTTCCATCTGCTCTCTGCAATGGCGCAACTAACCACCTTTCTATGTAGAGAATAACCCACTGTAAATCTCGGCCTTGGCTCTGTTCAGCAAGCTAAACATGCTTCCTTACCGCCTTCATCAATAGGTCATGACGGAGGTTGTCAAAAAGCCCTTTTATGTCAAACTCTAGTACCTAGTCGTACTGCCAACATCTTTTCCTTGTTATTTCTATGGCGTCGTGTGCAGATTTTCCCACGCGGTAACCATAAGAATCATCCAGAAAATGATGCTCAAGCATGACTTCAAGTTTGTCTCTGACCACCGTCTGTGCCACCTGGTCACTGACCGTCGGGATACCTAATATCCTTTCACCACCTGACTTCTTCGGTATACTTACCGCCGCGAAAGGGGGAGGAAAATAGGTCCCTGATGACATCCTGTTCCATACTTTGTAAAGGTTATTTTTAAGGTCTTTTTCGAAGTCCTCTATCGTTACACCATCTACTCCGGCTGCGCCCTTATTGGCTTTCACCTTTTCGAAAGCAGTCATTATATCCCATTTGGATATTGCAAAAGGTTTGGACTGTACGTGTGACTTCCTCCTGCCTTCCGGCAGTTGAGTCATCGTTACATTCCGCTTGACGCAATCCCTTCGCTCCACGCTCATTACAAGCCCTTCATCACTACTACGAATTGCTCCGCCCCAGTATCACGCATCGGTACTCTCACACTCATAATTGCTGTTATTCGCATTTCTTCCTTAACATCGTGATGACTGGTTCCCGTGGTTCCCACAAAAAGCCTGGTACAAGGTCATGCCCACTTTACGCCGAGCACCGCACACCCAGCATTCGGAATTCACCGGTGTACTTATCCTGAAATAACGAAACGATCTCAGTTTTGATGCTGCTTTAAATTAACGACGCGTCCACATGGGTTCGGGATTACTCATCTCCTTGCACCCTACCTCGCCAGAATTCTTATTCTGATTTTCTTTCAACGCTTCTGACCATTACTCTTAATAACAGCCACTTGAAAGTGGTTTAGAGCCGACTTCCGACAGCAGACTCTGGAGAGCCTACCTCCATCTCTTCATGAGCTTATGCTCATCTTCCTGTTTTCCATCCTTAGAAAACAGGGTTCAGTGCCCACGGCACACTTTCATTGCTTTTTTGTTCGGTTTTCAGCTGTCCTAGTACGAGCTTGTTTGACGACGCATAAGCACTGTTCATATGAATGGTGCTCGCTCTGTCTTCGCGATTGTAAGAGCCTCGAAGCGTTTTACCATCTATCGCAACCACTTGACCATCGGTAAGAGCATGTATCGATGACATCCAGTTGACGAAGCACTCATGAAACTGGTCAGGCTCAATCGTAGAGATTATTCGAGCAATCGTGTCATCCGCAGGAATACCATTCAAAAACAAGCCATTGCGCTTAAACCAATCGTGATGGCCGAGAATGTATTCACGAATATCAAACCAGCCTTTTGCACCTGCAATCACAGCACATAGCGAGCCAAAAAGGACTTCAAACAGGCAATAAGTGACCTTTGCACCTTGGCGTTGGTCGGTAATCGCTTGAAAGTGTTCTTTGAAGTGATCAATATGCATGATGTTCTCCCTAAAAAGGGAGTATATGATCACGGCTAAATGTGATCGTCAAATCGATCGTGACTTTGTTCAAAAAACGTTCACGATCTCACCCTGCTCTGAAAATGCCTTAGCAACATTGGTGTTGCCACTGAGTGCTTGCATGTAAACAGGTAGGCCTGCTTGGTTTTCACAAATTAGCTCAAGCACCACTTTATTTAGTTCAGGGCGGTGGTCTCTGCTATAGCCTTTTACTAGGGCGTGTTGATCTTAGCTGTACATTTTATGTTCAACAATACATCGGTAGCCACATTAACATGAATGCCAGA
>NZ_JBQKUM010000122.1:0-7102 GCF_054968605.1 Pseudoalteromonas sp. G5_S1_14_S5
CATCAATGCCAGTGCCAGCATCCGCCAATTCAAGTTGCACTTCCGCCTCAACGAAAGGCTTAATTTCTTCAACCTTCAGAGCTTGGTGCTTTGGTGAAATCACCAATAAGTCACCTTGCTTACTGATTGTTTTGAGCTCTAACTCATTAGTATCTAAATTTTGAATACTTTACGAATATAACTAATGGTGTTGGTTAGGGACTGATCGTTAACTAACATACCTTGCCAACACTCTTCTCGCGAAACGCATCTATCTTAGTGCTTTAACAAGTGCAACAGAACTTTGAACGGCAGAGGGCGCATGCTGACCGCGATATCCGCTGGATGGTGAGTCAGTGTCCTTATCTCAATATCAATAGTGACGGAATCGGTGATATTACGTATTTGATTCATGGGCTTAGTAATTTAAATGAAATTCATTTTGGCGGGCGGTACTTGAAGCATAGGAGGGCTAAAATCTCATTGGTTATATAAAGATTACATTTAGCTATGTCGTTATGTTTTTGTTTGGCAATGGTTTGTGGTGGGAACGAGGGCTGGTTGTTAACGTAATGCCGCCTCGAGCTTGGGTGATAGCTTTACTTCTAATCGTTGTTTTAAAGGTAATTAGGGTGCCAGAAATTAAACAGAAAAACTCTCAATCGGTGAGTCAGCTGTTGCAAAAGTATAAGGACGTCACTTCCATAGAGTCCTTTCAACTGGATGTTGTTCAATCTCTTACTAAGATTTTTTCCGATTCAGAGAAGAGCCTTGAACGCTGCGACAAGGTGACCTTACTAAAGGTTTCTCAGGAGCATATTGATCAAGAAATTGATTTCTCTCTTTCTGTTGGTTTCGACGATGCGGTTGCTATCCTCAATCAAATACGAAAAGTAATCGAAGCTGCCTAAGCGTTGAATTTGCGCCTGAGGGTTAATAAACGTTTTTACTAACTTCGCAGGCGCAAATTACGAATGAAATAATAGATAAGAGGTGTTCGATTTGAATACCTTAGATAATAGCAACGCAGTCAGCTAGAACAGCCATTTTAAGAATTACATTGAAAGGAATAAACATGAACACAGTGACATTTATGGGCGATAACATCGCACTAGCAGGTGACTTCCCACAAAAAGGTGAAGTACTTACTACACCAGCAATGACATCGGTATCGTTAGCACCAATAACGATTTCAGAAAAACAAGCTGATTTTAAACTGATCTACTTGTTCCCAAGCGTTGATACACCAGTATGTTCAAGCAGTACTAAGGTGATCTCTGAGCTAGCTGAGCTAAAATCAGAGTCAGTGGATGTATACACGGTTTCAACCGATTTACCATTTGCGCTTGCTCGTTACCAAGAGAGCGAAGATGTGGAAGGTGTGGAGCAGCTATCGGTGTTCAAAAATCCAGAGCTATTAAAAGCATTCGGTACTCAGTTTGAAGAGCATGCACTATCTGGCTTGTCAGCTCGTGCCGTTATTCTACTAGATGCTAACAACGTAGTGTTGCACAGCGAACTGGTTTCGGAAGTGACTGAAGAGCCAAACTACAACGCTATTGTTGAAGCTCTAAAAGCTTAATCATAGCGAGAGGCCTTGGTGAATTTTGGGCACCAAGGCTTCACCGTTAATTAGGCGAAACTGTATGGATTACAAGCGTTAGGTGCATTGATTCTGGCAATTGTATTACACATTTAACCTATCTCTTTAAGAAGGAGCCAGTGGGCGTGTAACCTCAAACATTTGGGCTTTGTTACGCCATCGTATGCGCGGTACTCTGAGTTGAATGAATTTATGTTGTACTCGTTTAGTTCTGACGAAGATTTTTTTGTCAGCGATAGGATTCAAACTCTGAATCAGTATGGGGCGGTCGAAACGGCATAGGTTGTGTTTGTCGGGAAATACACATTACAAGACAACCATTTAGAGATGGTGTTTAATGAAGTGAACTTCAGACATAAACATCCGAATGACATGCTCAATCGTAATCAGGTACTGTATAAGGGTTTTACGATTCAATACGATATTGAATTGGACGGTGATTTTCTTTACCTGTTCTCAGCTAATAACAGCGAAGAGTTCAACCATATCTGTACTAAGCGCTAGTCTTCCCAAATCATCCACTCCTAGCGAAATGCTTGCTTATCAGAGTTTATTTAAGCTTCTCCCATAAATATTCACCCTACCGTTTTTCTTTATATCGACTAGTTACAACCTAGTGGAATATTCTTCATTTTCGCTAATTCCAACTAAAATCCACCCAAGGGCGTCTTTTCTACAAGAAAACTAGTCGAAGCCTTAACCATGATCTACAATACGGCAAAATTCTAACTCGACTATTTTCAGGAAGAGCTGCATGTACATGAGCACTGATGAGGTTCGCAACGCGTTCCTTAAGTTCTTTGAGAGCAAAGGACACCAAATCGTAGACAGTTCATCGTTAGTTCCACATAACGATCCAACCCTGCTATTCACTAACGCAGGTATGAACCAATTCAAAGATTGTTTCTTAGGCGCCGAAAAGCGTGCCTACACTCGAGCGACTACGGCTCAACGTTGTGTACGTGCTGGCGGTAAACACAATGACCTTGAAAACGTTGGTTTCACGGCTCGTCACCACACATTCTTTGAAATGCTTGGTAATTTCAGCTTTGGTGATTACTTTAAAGAAGACGCGATTGCGTTTGCTTGGGAATTCCTAACAGAAACTCTACAACTGCCAAAAGATCGTCTATTGGTAACGGTATACGAGACAGATGACGAAGCATTCGATATCTGGAACAAGAAAGTAGGTGTACCTGCTGACCGTATCGTTCGCATCGGCGACAAAGAAGGCGGTAAACAGTTCGAGTCTGACAACTTCTGGACAATGGGTGACACAGGTCCTTGTGGTCCATGTACTGAGATTTTCTACGATCACGGTGAGCACATTTGGGGCGGCCGTCCAGGTACTCCTGAAGAAGATGGTGACCGTTTCATCGAGATCTGGAACAACGTATTCATGCAGTTCAACCGTCACGCAGACGGCACAATGGAACCGCTACCTAAGCCTGCTGTTGATACCGGTATGGGTATTGAGCGTATCTCCGCAATCATGCAAGGCGTTCACTCAAACTACGAAATCGATGTATTCCAAAAGCTAATCAAAGCAACGGCTGAAACGATCGGTTACGAAGACCTATCAAACCAGTCGCTACGCGTTATCGCTGACCACATCCGTTCTTGTTCATTCCTGATCGCTGATGGCGTTATGCCTTCAAACGAAGGTCGTGGTTACGTTCTACGTCGTATTATTCGTCGTGCAGTTCGTCACGGTAACAAGCTAGGTGCACAAGGCGTATTCTTCCACAAACTTGTGGGTGTACTAGCTGAAGTGATGGGTTCTGCAGCAGACGAGCTGAAGAAGCAACAAGAGCTTGTTGAAAAAGTACTTCGTATCGAAGAAGAGAACTTTGGTCGCACACTAGAGCGCGGCATGGTTATCTTGAACGAAGCACTAGACGCACTTGAAGGCAAAGAGCTAGACGGTGAAACAGTATTCAAACTTTACGATACCTACGGCTTCCCTGCTGACTTAACTAACGACGTAGCTCGTGAGCGTGACTTCACTATTGATGAAGAAGGCTTCGAAAAGGCGATGGAAGTTCAGCGTCAGCGTGCACGTGAAGCGGGCCAATTCGGTACTGACTACAACGCAACGATCAAAGTGGAAACTAACACTGAGTTCTGTGGCTACACAGGTACAGAAGGTGCTGGTGAGATCTCTGCACTGTTCGTTGAAGGCGAAGAGGTTGCTTCTCTGTCTGCGGGCGATAAAGCAATCATCATCCTTGAAGAAACCCCATTCTACGCGGAATCAGGCGGTCAATGTGGTGATACCGGTACGCTAAAAACTGCGTCTGGCCTTTTCAAAGTTGAAGACACTCAAAAGCTAGGTAACGCATTTGCACACCACGGTGAGCTAGTTGAAGGTGTATTCGCGAAAGGCGATAAAGTAGAAGCTACAGTAGACGCTGAGCGTCGTGCTGCTATCTCACTTAACCACTCTGCAACTCACTTACTTCACGCTGCACTGCGCGAAGTACTTGGTGAGCACGTGGCTCAAAAAGGTTCTTTGGTTAAGCCTGACAACCTACGTTTTGACTTCTCTAACCTTGAAGCGGTAACGCCTGAACAACTTAAAGAAGTAGAACGTTTGGTTAACGCGCAGGTTCGTAAGAACCATGCAATTGAAACCAATATCATGGACATCGAGTCAGCGAAAGAAAAAGGTGCGATGGCACTGTTTGGTGAGAAGTACGATGATGAAGTTCGCGTGCTGTCCATGGGCGATTTCTCTACTGAGCTTTGTGGTGGTATCCACGCAAGCAACACTGGTGACATTGGTCTGTTCAAGATCACTTCTGAAGGTGGTATCGCAGCGGGTATTCGTCGTATCGAAGCGGTAACGGGTGAGGCTGCACTAGATGCAGTAGAAGCTCAAGCTAACGCTTACGAAGAGAAACTGGCTGAGTCAGCTAAAAAAGCGAAGTCTCTAGAGAAAGAAATCCAACTACTTAAAGAAAAGATGGCTGCAGCTGAAAGTGCGAACATCATGGGCAAAGTAGAAGAGATCTCTGGTACTAAGGTACTGGTTGCTGCTATTGAAGGTGCGGACAACAAGAACCTACGTACTATGGTTGATAACGCTAAAAACCAAGTAGGTAGCGGTATCATCCTAATCGCTAACGTAGCAGGCGGTAAAGTTGGCTTGATTGCTGGTGTAACTAAAGATCTTATCGGCAAAGTAAAAGCGGGCGACCTGGTTAAGATGGTTGCAGAGCAAGTTGGCGGTAAAGGTGGCGGTCGCCCAGATATGGCTCAAGCGGGCGGTACTGACGTTGAAGCACTACCTGAAGCGCTTAAATCTGTACGTACTTGGCTAGAAGAGCGTCTTTAAGCTTAAGTAATTGATACAAAGATGCCCAATCAGTTGATTGGGCATCTTTTATTTTGCCTATTGGAAGAGTGTCTAAACCAGGTTTGATTCAGATTAACCAAGAAGTCTAATGTCAACGTAAGACTTCTTGGTTAATTTTTTATTGCTTCGCCATGACGCGGAGCGTGTGTTTTTTTGTCATATATAGACATTGGTCTTGGGAAGGTGAGGACGGGTGAAAATGCCTCTTATCGTGCAGAAGTTTGGCGGAACGTCAGTGGGTTCAATAGAACGAATCCAACATATAGCAGAGAAAATCATTGAAGCGAAAAATGAAGGCAATCAAATCGTGGTTGTGGTTTCTGCTATGTCAGGTGAAACAAATCGGTTAGTTAACTTAGCCACCCAAATCGATAGTGTACCAAATGCTAGAGAATTGGATGTGTTACTAACGGCCGGAGAGCAAGTTTCCATGGCACTGTTGGCGATGACGCTGCACAAGTTAGGTTATGAAGCGACATCGATGACAGGCTACCAAGCGAGAATTCACACCGATTCCAATCATAACAATGCGACGATTGAGCGTATTGATACTGCTCCTATTCAAGCCCTTTTGGACGAAGACCAAATAGTGATTGTGGCAGGCTTTCAAGGCATCAATGCTAAAGGTGATATTACGACACTAGGTCGTGGTGGCTCTGATACTACAGCGGTTGCCTTAGCAGGAGCTCTGCAAGCCAAAGAGTGCCAGATCTATACTGATGTTGATGGCGTTTATTCGTGTGACCCTCGAGTTGTTAAACACTCAAAGAAACTCGATACCTTAGATTTTCCATCGATGGAAGAGATGGCTCGACGTGGTGCTAAGGTGTTACACCTTCCTTGCGTTCAGTATGCTTGGCAACACAATGTGCCATTGCGTGTGCTTTCAAGCTTTGAACAAGGCGAGGGCACACTTATTGCGGGCGACCAGTGTTTGAATGATATTTCAGGCCTGGCTATACAAAGAGATATGGTGCGTATTGAGTGTTTGAATGAAGACCTAGATTCTTTCTTATCGTATTGCCAATTGTTAGGAATTGAAGTCTGTTGTGTGATCGAGGAAACAGATCGGGCAGCACTCATTATCAAACAAGACATAAGTGCCAAATTAAAACTAGTTTTTGATGAGAAAATCCGTAATAGTGAACGGGTTAGTTTGTTAACTGTGGTAGGAAGCCGAACACAAGAAATGGTGGTCAGTTCACATGGATTGTTGTCTGAAGGCGAAATTGATGTTCAGCATCACTTATTGCAGCAGCAGTCTTTAACCTTGGTGGTATCACCAACGCAAGTCGATATGGCTGCTAACATATTACATAATGCATACATCGTAGCGCGTGAAACACAGGGTTATCCTAAAAAAGAAGTGCATTTTGGCTAAATAAACTTAATCGATAGTTTACGAAAATATAACTTTTGTTGGATAATGCTCTCGTAGCTAGATAATTTTAGAGATTACTCAAGGAGCAAAGAATGCTAATTTTGACTCGCCGCGTTGGCGAAACACTGATGATTGGTGATGAAGTAACAGTTACTGTACTAGGCGTTAAAGGTAACCAAGTACGCATTGGTGTTAACGCACCGAAAGAAGTATCTGTTCACCGTGAAGAGATCTACATGCGCATTCAAGCTGAAAAAGGTAATGGTAACGTTGCATCTGGCAACTACTAATACTTTGCGTAGAGAAGAGGCTAGCATTACTGCTAGCCTTTTTTGATCTTGGAGTATGAGAAATCGATGTTGGGATATTGATTTATCGGATGGTGCGTTTGTTTTGATTCCATTGAGATAATACTCCAGTAAGTGGAGTATTATCTGAGTTCTTGCATGATGAAGCTCGTAGCGATATTTATCTGCCAGACTTCAAGATTTATTGGCTTCCCCAATAGCGCAAATACGCATCCCGTAGTATTGTTCATTCAGCGGTAGCACTTGCTGCTGAAGAAACTAGATAATTGTTTTTAGCGGTTTATTATTGCCAATCTTTCACCTTAATTTTTAAGGGAAAAAGCGCGCTTTTGATATTATAAGTTCAAATTGCAAGCGCTTTGATTAAATAGCAAACGGTTGAGTGTTTTTGTCCAATTTTTTTTAATAAAGTGTTTGACATATTTTCGGTAAAACGTAATATGTGCCTCCGCAAGACGGTGAGGTGGCCGAGA
>NZ_JBQKUM010000123.1:0-7023 GCF_054968605.1 Pseudoalteromonas sp. G5_S1_14_S5
GGGGGTTATCGTGACCGATACTGGCGGCTCGGGTTTGAATGCCCGTGCCTTGTCAACCGCTCGTGCTGCAGTGCCAAGTACATCAGAGAGTCTGAGCATTACCGGTAGTATTAGCGTGAGAGAATTATACGAAAATAGCGCACCACAATTTCAAGCACAGCTGCTGCGTGATGGTTCGCTCGATACCGCAAATACCGCCAACATTACGGATAACTGGTACCTAGTGGACACTCCCACACAACGCAGTGCACCGGAAACTTGGCAATCCCTGACCAGTCCGCTGATCACTGGCAGTTTACAAGGTCATGCTGGGCGTTATCTACTCTTACTATTGAGTTACAGTGAAAAGGATACAGTGAGGGCTCAAAGTGTCGTGTTAAGTGGCGCTATTAAGGAAACAATTCCGAACACTCCAGGTGATATTGATGGCGATGGTATTGCTAATGAATGGGATGATGATATCGACGGTGATGGCGTTGATAATATAGCCGATGACTTCCCAGAGGATAAGGATTATAGCCTTGACATCGATGGGGATGGGGCGCCAGACAGTTTGAACGATGCAAATATTACAGGAATAGAGATAACCAGTGATGATAGTTATACCATTGATAATAACGAGCTAGTGCGTTTTATTCCGATTACTCTTAGCAATGGTGGCACATTAGTGACTTCTCATGCTCTTATCGGTAGTGCCTCGATTGCTGATAATACACTGTTGTATCAAGCGCCGAGTGAGATGCCTCAACAGGTATATCTGGAGTATGAGTGGATTAACGATAAGGGCGATTCCATGACTGGACAGCTTTTATTGCTCGCAAGCAGTACTGATCCCACAAAACCTAGGTTTGATGATGTTAAGCCAGTTGATATCCAAGCCACAGGACTATTTACCTCTATATCAGGTTTATCGCCTACCGCTCGTGATGTCCTTGGAAACCCCGTTCCAGTGTCTTTGCAAGATGGTGTGCCTCGATTAAGATCGGGTAGTCATATTGTTTATTGGGAAGCTATTGATCCGTCAACTCAAGCGACTCAAACAGTGGGGCAGTTGTACAGAGTGTACCCTCAAGTGGACTTTGAACAACGAGCCTTCGCTTATGAGGGAGGGGAGACCAAAGTGACGGTACACTTGAGTGGTGCCTCTCCCAACTATCCAGTTACCGTACCGGTAGTTATTGAAAGCGAACAAAGTACTAGCGATGTCAATGATCACACTTTGGACCCATTACATACCATCACCATTGACTCTGGACTTAAAGGGACGGTGCGATTTTTTGTTAACGATGATGGTATTAGTGAAGGAGAAGAACGGTTAAATCTAAGGTTTGGTGATGGAGTGAATAAAGGGGCATTTGATTCATTAACGATAACCTTACTTGAATTAGATCCCATTCCTTCTATTAAAGCGGTTGCAGTAGATCAGCAGGGAAAAATGCGCTCTTTAGTATACCCAGAATTAGTTGATCAATTAGCGTTAAAGGCTCAAATATTCAAGCCTATAGCTTCAGATGAAGTGAAAATTGAGTGGTTTATAGAAAATGACGGTGAAAAAGAATCGTTAGGACAGACTTCTGATGAAGAGTTACTACCACTCGACTTTGTTCTACCTGTAGGACGCCATCATTTCCATTATCAAGCGAAAGTGCTTGGTAATAATAGTGATGTATTGAATGGTAAAATGACTTTAAGGGTTATGAATACTCAGCCTTTAAGTCGCACCCAAGACAGCGATAGAGATGGTGCTTTAGATAATGTGGAAGGATTAATTGATAGTGATAATGACCTAATACCGGATTATTTGGACGCTATTAATTCATGTGAGTTGCAAATAATAGATAATGAAAAAGCGACCAATGGTGGTTTTGTACTGCAATCATCACCAGGCAGTTGTATACAATTGGGTCGATTATCGGAGAAAGCGGGTACGTACAGTCCTTATGTAGAAAATAGTTTACGCTCAGCTACCGATGAAAAAGGACAAGAACTTTTACCTCCTGATATCGATAATATTTCTATATATATAGAAAATGATGTCAATAACTTTACTATTACGGATGTATTTAACGATAGTGTTATTATTGTTTTACCTTTAATGAAACCTTTAGAAACAGGGAGTGTTTACCGAAAGTATACTGAACGTAGTGGGTGGTTTACTTTTGATGAAAATGAAGAGGGCAGCAATTTACGTTATGCTCAAGGAGAGTTGGGTTTTTGTCCTGCACCAGGCTCTGACCAATATCAAGAAACACCAATATTAGGTGCCTACTGTTTAGAGGTAACACTCAAAGACGGTGGAGTACATGACGATGATGCGGAGCGTAATGGGCAAGTGGATGACCCGGGTTATATGGCCTATCCGCAAAATAATTTAGTGATCCCCGGCTTTACGGTCGATGCCACTAGGTTGCCATTTCAGGATGAAACTAGGATCAAATTGCAGTTTAATCTTTGTGACTACATTTCAACGAATTGCCAAGATTTATCGGTGATAAACAGCAGTGTTGAGTATGGTGGTGAAGTTCAAATCACAGGTCATGAAATCACAGTGATACTACCATCATGGGTCGACAGTGTGTTGTTACACTTGACCATCACTGATGGCCAGGGGGTAGTCAATGTCCCAGTCGTAATCAACATTTCTCCGTCACAATCGAGCGATGAGCTGATCTCTTACGAACAGATCAGAGGAGGTGCATTACATTGGTGGATATTATGGTTGCTTTGGTTAAGCGTAATGATAGCATGGCGAGAACGCAGAATAGACAGAAGCTGAGATGGTATAAGGTGTTTGGAATAAAGAGTAGGTTAAAAAATCCCTAAATATTAATACTTACTATGCTAAAGACTAATATCTTTAGCCTAGTAAGTATTGACTAAGCCTTATTAACATAAAAAAGTGTTCTGACGCACGTAATACAACATTAAGTACCTATAAAGAAGTTATCCGGAATCTAAGCCCTTTAATTTCCTATAATATCAATAATTTAATTGTTGATAATTTCACGTTGAAAATAAAATTAGATAATGGATTGAAAATTACATCAACGTACAGCCCAGGACCTTTAGCCGTAAAAAAAATTATGAATTAATTAAAATAATAGGATGGATAAAAATTTATACGAATATCCCCGATGATTAATCTTGAAGCAATAAGTTTGGACTATTATCATTGCTTAAACCGCGCAAATATCTCAATACCATCTCGTTACTTTTCCAATCCCCTAATTGGATCAGTTGCGTTAAACTTAAACCCGCTTTATAACCGTCCTGTAGTGCGCCGACTCGACTAGAGTGTCCACTCCACACTTTCCGATGTGCTCCACTACTAGTAACAACGGCACCTCTGTCGAGTAGTATTTTATGCGCACGTTGGTAAATGCGATCAATCGTCATTCCTGACATGGGTGTCTGGCGGTAACCTTCGGGTCGATCTCCTTTTACTGTTAACCAACAAAAAATGAACTCATTTTCACTAAGCCCCTGGCAATACACGTCAAGATAGCGTTTTACAATGGCTGAAAACTTACCAGTTAATCGCTTTGGCTCTGGGCTGATTGTTGTCTTTGAGGTGACACGTTCGATATTTATATCGCCACATTCCAAGATCTTAATATGTTTTTTACGTATTTTCCCTATTTCACCTTCACGTAATAAAGAACCATAGGCAACGGTTAATACCGTCAGATCTCGGAATGGAATAGCGATGTTCTCGTTCCCCCAGATCTCCATTAAGCGAGTGAGGTGGTGTTTGTGAAAGGGTTTCGCTTGTAATTCGATGGTCTGGGTTCCGGTCAATTCCATTTCATCTTTTGCTAATGAATTAAAAAAATGAGTAAAGGCAGGAAGTTTAGTGCTGTCCGTTGCATTCATGATCTTATGAAATAGGCTTAATTGCGCTCGATATTGTTTTAAGGTGTTTATCTTTTTTTCCTGATCTAACTTCATTGATTTGAACCATGCTAACAATACCGGTGCATGAATAGGAAAACTGTAAACCGAGAGCTCTTTGCAATGCTCATCCCATTTCCTCACCACAAAGGCCAGCATTTTTAAGGTGTTGGTACTCAACCCCCCTCGGTTCTCTTCAAAGTCAGCCAGATGAACTAAGCTGTTAGGCAACTCTGACCATTCAGGATCAAAGCTGTGACTCAGATCTGGAAAGTTGAGTTTAAAGCGACTGAGATTTTGTTGTTGTTTTGCCCACTGCTTATGGATTTCATCATGTTTTTTCAATTGTGACGGTGTCACTTCTGACTGTTTAACTAGCGGAAGGTGTGTGGTACTTGTCATAACGACGCCCTACTCATATAGTGTGATATAACTGTAATTATATCACATTATATGAGTAGAATAGATCCCAATAGAAAATCGTGGCATTGGACATTCAAAAATTAGTACCTTTTAATAGTGGGAATGTCACCTATCAAGAGTTCATATGACTTTTTGCAGAATGCATTTCTGCGCACTTGCGACTCACTCACGAGCAATATTATTGACGAAAAACCCATAAGATCTATTTTTTGTAGTGGTGAGTTGTCTGCATCTACGTTACTTCAACTCGTCTTTCCAGATCACGGCTTCACACAAAAAAACAGTTAAATCGTTGCTGAGTCTTCGGGTTATAAATCAATGAATGTATAAGGGGCGAATATACTTTGTTAAACTGATGTAAATAGAACTTTTGCTCGGTAATCCTTGTCCCAGGCTGCTTTGTTCATCTTCCTTAGTACAGACAAGTTACCATCGGATTTTCTAAATAAGTTCTGCACAAAGCGGCGACAACAAGCCATATTTAACGCTGAGTCCCCTGCGTGAATTCGCTGCTCATCTTCTTTGAAAATAACGTCCGAAGCCCAGTGCTGTTGATTCTCGATGTACCAATGTTTTCTTGTCGCCGTTGAGGTTAACTCTAAAGACAAATGGTCTGTGCAAACGTAGTACGAAGTTTCATAGCTTCCTTTCCCTTTGACACTCCTATCTCTCACCACTGCGACGATGCTTTTTACGACATGCCACTTTTCTTTGAGCTCTTCACTGAAGGCTGCGGGGAGTGCGTAAACCTCGCGTACCTCTTTTCTGTCATGCCCTTTATCTTCCGTGACGTATGATTCCTGTTTATCTTCAGGCAGAGCTCAATAACCTTGGAACTGTGTGTGCATCAATCTCAGCTAGTAGACTTGGCTGATTCAGTTTGACTTGCACCAAGGAATCCCTCCTTTATCAACCACTTTATTTAGTGTTTCAACTTGGCAATGCAGAGCATCAGCTGTCAATAAACATCCGTTAATATCTAAAGCGTCTAACATGTCTCTTATCGCATTTAGCTCCATGCCTTTGCCGTTACAAGGTTGGTGTGTGAGAGTCAGACCTTCCTCAACATCAAAGGCGGACACCATATAAAGAGGGTGGGTCTGTTTGCTTGCTTTCGCTCCTTTTAGAGCCTTCCCGTTAACACTGATGATGGGCTGAGCATGCCTATCTCTATGCAAATTAACCCAACCCACCATAGCTTCCAAGTGCGTTTCAGGCACTATCGCTTTCATAATCACCGCTATATTTTGCCGAGTTGGAAGACCATTTTCATAGGGAAAGTACTGACGCAACCATTCGATATTTCCTTAACCAAAATCCTTGATATCAGTCCACTTGTTTTGCCCACAAAGCATGGCGGTGATGACCAAGAAAGCGATTTCCATAACAGGATAAACTTGGTTGATGTGATAACGAGTGTCTTTCACTTTTTTTAACTGCTCAATAATGATCATGTTCGAATTTTTCGTGTTTTTTAACTTCATGAACAGATCGTGACTATCTAGAAAAGTTCCCTATAAAATAAAGTTCATTATTTTCAGTAGTTAAAGTTCGATACCGCCCTTATGAATGTATACTCGCGCCCTGTTTATTCCTCTAAGGACTCAATCTCAGTTTCAAGCCAATCTCTTATAAAGTTTATAGAGACAAAATAAGAATAACGCTCTAAATGAACAGCTTTATCATTTCCAAGTAGAATCGGAGGTTCATAACCTATACCATGAATAACTCCAACCAATTCACCAGAACTGTTTAAGACAGGTCCACCGGACATCCCGGACATTTGAGGTGCTGTATTTAAGCTATAATTACATTCGGGGTAAGTTGCAATTATGACATCCATAACATATATCCCCTCCCCTTTAACTACTTTTCCAGACATGTCATAACCATGGTTAGTCAGAGTCTCTCCAGAGTATATCATCCCTAATCTCATCTTTTTTCGAGACTGGTTATTTTCTTCAATCAATGCTACGTCACAAGTTGGATGGTAAGAGATAACATTACTATAGTCATACTTAGCAACATGCGCAGCAGTTAAACTTATGGAGTCTGTGATAGGGATACTAGAACCATTCCCACCAAAGATAAAAGGTATCATTACTGGTAGATAGTTGATATCCGGGGGGGCTTCATCAAAATGTAAATCACCGTTTTGTACATTTAGACAACCTTGAATTAATAACAAACAAGAAAAAATTCCACTAAAAAAAATTTTTTTCATTCGTGGTAAATTTATCTCATTTATAAATTTCAAACTGTGCATTATAAGAAATAAGGTGTTTAGTAATGTATATTTATTAAAAAAGTAAGTCATAAACACCTCTCTTTATTGTTTTATTAGCATAGTTGACCCACCAATAACTTCCATGTTTTGAAGGAAGTTTTTATTTTCTGTGCATGTGAAACGGTTTAGGCATATTTAATAATTGCCGAAACACTAATTTTCCCCTTTTAAATCAGTAAGTCGCTTTTTGGTAAGCGCTCCATCCCCCCCTCTGGCAGGATAGTTGTCACTGTTAAAATTTAACCAGTTTAAGGCGGTAAGAACAATTTGTGTCTCGTATTCCAGCAGAAAGAAAAGAAGCCATATTGGGGTTTTGCGCCCATTTCAGCGAAAAGTCCAAAGTTGGCTCTCAGGCCTTTAGTTACAAGGGATTCCGAAGAGCAGTAGCATAAGGTCAGAATAAAAAGACTCCACAAAGGAGT
>NZ_JBQKUM010000124.1:0-6896 GCF_054968605.1 Pseudoalteromonas sp. G5_S1_14_S5
GTTGCGTAATTCGGACAGAAAATCAAACAGCCCGAGATTGAGCAATTATTAAACAACACACTGAGTTTCAGGCATACCAAGCCCTGTAAGCTTGTTCAGCGCTTTAATTATGGTGTAGGTTTCGCCAACTTGAGCCTTGTAGTTTCTCAAGCTTAACCTTCCACCTAGCAACTGCTTCACGCGATACATGGCTGTTTCAGAAAGTGAACGCTTGTGATAACCATAACGCTTTTTCCATTTCTTGTTGGAGCCTTAGACCTTCTGACAACCTACTGCTAAATTGCGATACTGTTCTTTGGGTTTTAAATGAAACCTCAACTTCCTTAGCACAGCGGCTTATACAGCTGTAGTGTGGGCAAACAAGCGGGATGTGAGCCAGCTTAAATACGGAGTCTAGAAAGCCTTGCAGCGCTCTCAATGGCATGGAGAAAACACGCCTGACCATCAGTGCGGTAGTAATGACTAAGTCGCTGAATTGGCGAGGTCTACCACACTTGCCTTGTTTGATTTGCTTCCACTCGGCTATCGCCTCCTCATCAATCCAAAAGCTCAGAGAACCACGGTTGATTAAGGTTTTATGTACTGCTTCCAATGAGTTGTTTTGTAAAGAGGTTTAGGCATAAGGCTACGATGATTAACTGTGTAGCCGATCAGATCGTAACTTCCAGATTTAGTCCCATCGAATTACGTCAAAGCCTTACTAAGAGGCTCAAAATCGTGATCCGCTGCCACACCTTATGCAACAAATGAATATTAACCTTAGAGATTCTGGTGTGGTTCACAGTTTTTTAATCTTGGGGACTTAAATTGGGGGGCAAATCTGATGTGAACATTTATCTACACGGGATACCCTCATGAAAAAGAACATTATCGCCCTCGCTCTTGGTGGCATGCTGGCCTTTGGCGCAACCCCATTTTCGTTTGCTGCTAACGATGGCGCAGTTCAAGCTTCTGCCGATTACGCGCAGCTAGTGACGAAGCGACAAGTTGTCGACCAACTACTTCTTGATGCGTTGCAAGCGTTTAAGTCTCCGGCGAGAATTTCTCACGCCGGTTTCACGGCAAAAATGCCAAGTAACATGGAAATTGTGACCAACCGACTGCTAGAGGCATACCAACTAGAACCTTATCGTACTGACTTACTGATCTCGGCAGCGAACGCTCAGATCTACAACAAAAATGCAGAGCGCGCGATTGAGCTGTTTGAACAAGCGCTAACGGTTGCACCAGACGATGTTGATCTTCACGCTTACCTTGCGGTTTGGCAGCGATTTGAAGGCAATGAAAGTGAATCCAATAAACACATGGAGAAACTAGGAAGCCTGAACGAAGGCAAGGCTGAAGATATTAAACGCATTTTTGCGACGGTCGATCGCGTTTTAGGAACACCGCTTAAAGAATCTGCAGACAAAGGTTTGCTGGATGATCACGGCGCTATCGTTACTCTAGGTTATGCGCTGAATCCAGACGGCTCCATGCATCAGATTTTGATTGAGCGTCTTGAGACGACATTGGCGATGGCTAAAGCGAATCCGGATGCGATGATCGTGTTAACGGGTGGCGTGCCGAAGAACCACAAGACTGAAGGTAAGTTGATGGCGGACTGGCTTATCGAGAAAGGGGTAAGCAAAGATCGCATCATTGAAGAAAACTATGCGACTAGCACGGTCGGCAATGCCTTGTTCAGTAGTTATGCGTTAGCTCGCCACAACATTAAACACGCGACGATTATTAGCTCAGCAAGTCACGTTCGCCGTGGTCAAACTCTGTTTGAAGTGGCAAGCTGGCAAACAGGGCCTCAGAGTATTACTTTCGATACGGTTTCTTACCCTGATAAGCCACTTTCAGAGCTTAAGAAAGCGAGTGATGGTGAGCTACTAGGTATCTATCGTGACGCTCTTCGTACCTATGGTATGTGGAGTTACCGCTCTTACCCGTTAGAGTCTCGCTAAGTTTAGCTTTACTTCACAGTAGGCAAAGTATAAGTTGCGAGTACAATCGAGCACAGCTAGATGGTATGCTGTGCTCCTATTTTATTTAGTGTTTCAAAGGTAAAAAGATGAACCCGATTCTAGCAATGTTGAAAGAGAACAATATTAGCGATGCACAGATCAGCGAGCTATTCCAAACGTTGACTGAAAACCCTCTTGCAGCAATGGCGACGATCAGCCAACTTGGTTTACCACAAGACAAGCTTCAAATGCTTATGGGTCAGGTAATGCAAAATCCTGCGCTAATCAAAGAAGCCGTTGAAGAACTTGGCCTAGATTTTTCTAAGGTTGAAGCCGCTAAAGAGCAACTTCAAAAATAATTGAGTATGGAGGGGCAATTTAGTTAATGGGCGATCGCCATTTAGGTGAACAACTCTTAGCCATGCCAATAAGACTTGAGTTAAAAAGCCGTTTGAGTAGCAATACTTAAACGGCTTTTTTGACTTTTGAGCTCTGTACTCATGTGAACTAAGCTCAATAGAAAGTAACGGCTGCGCTTACTTGAGTTATGTTAATCAACACTAGAAAACATTGAGAAAAGAGGGCTTATGAATTCTTACAAGCTTGAAATCTACCAACGACCGCTAGACGCAATAAAGAGTGGCGCGAAGTGTGTTGAGATAAGAACAAATAACAGTTATGAGGCAATTCAATATGACCAGCTTAATAAAGGAGACCATATTGTTTTTCAAGTGATATCAGGTCCACCGTTTGTTGGTTTAGACGTGATTCACCCAAATGCGCTGACTGTCGAAGTACTGGGCGTAAGAAACTATCCTGACCCAAGAGCGTTATTGATGGCGGAGGGGCTAGGAGTGTTATCTAATTTGAGTGATTCAATTGATGAGGGCGTTGAGCTTCTATACAGCTTTCACGAATACAAAGAGATGATTCCAATTCATGGCTTATTTGCTATTGAAATTCGTGTAATCGAATAATCTCCTTATACGCTGTTGATTGGCTCAAGGTGTGACTATTGGAAGTTGATAATGTAACGTAGTCTATATTACTTCCACTCATCTAGTTAACGTCAGCGTTGCTCATGAAATCTAGCCTAAGCATTCGATCTTACACCAAGCAATTTAATACTCATGCCCATGATGGTTACCATCAACTGGTACTGCCTATTCAAGGGAGTATTAGTATTGAAATGGTTGGATATGTTGGAAAGGTCGCTGTTGGTGAATGCGTGGTAATTCCAGTCACTACAGATCATGCGTTTAAGGCGGATGAAGCGGCACGCTTTATTGTTGCGGATATGGTCGAGTTACCGCAGCACTTGTTAGAGCATCAGCTTTCGGTTTTCACGATAACACCACCTTTAATGTGCTTCTTACTGTTCGTTGAAAAGCAGTTGGAATACCAAGTGGACAGTGGCATTGAATCATCCATCTTGGATGTGTTTTCACTGCTATTGGAGCAACAAGAAGTCAGCAAGAGTATCGACCCTCGTATTCGTGCGGTCCAAAGACTCATTGCGGATAATTACGCCGAGCCTCTCTCTATTTCTCAGCTTGCAGAAACGGCTTGCTTGAGCCCCACTCAATTTAAGAAGCGCTTTAAAGAGTGTATTGGAATCAGTGCGCTTAAGTACATCACTCGCTATCGTATGGAGAAAGCACAAGCCTTGCTAAGCCATACCGATTTACCCGTTCAATTGGTCGCAGAAAATGTGGGATATAGCGACTTGTCTGCATTCAGTCGACGCTTCTCTAAGCACTTTGGCATGTCTCCAAGGGCGTTTTTAGGCTCGATGACAGAGAGTCTTTCAAAACAATAATAGCGTCCTTTTGGCAAACTAAAATTGACGTATGTTTACTATTATCTATTTCAAGAAATGAAAATAGACTAGGCAATAGCCATGAATCTCGCCATCAATCGCGTTAACGAATTTCAAACGGGCACTTTAGCCATCGTGTTTGCTTCTGTTTTGTGGGGTACGACAGGTACAGCTGCAAGCTATGCGCCTGATCTTAGCCCACCAGCGATTGGCGCATTTTCAATGGGTGTTGGTGGCCTAATGCAGGCGGCTTTGGCGTATCGAAAGATCTTATCTTCACTTGATAAGCTTTTGCACAACAAAAAGCTGTTAGCAGCGAGTGCATTGGCTTTGGCAATCTATCCTCTGGCTTTTTACTCTTCGATGAAGTTATCGGGTGTCGCGATGGGAACTGTGGTGTCGATAGCCACTGCTCCGTTCTTTTCTGCACTTTTAGAGTGTCTTATTAGCAAAAATAATAATATTAATAAACGTTGGCTAACGAGCTTTGCTATTGGCGTGGTTGGCATTGGGTTATTGGTATTTTCAGAATCATCATCGGTGAGTGATTCTGGTGATGACCTGAAGCTTTTGGGCATTGGGTTGGGGTTAGTTGCTGGATTGTGTTACGCCATTTATTCGTGGGCGACAAAAGCTCTAATAGACGAAGGCATTAAGTCACAAGCGGCGATGGGCAGCATATTTGGTTTAGGTGCAATGTTGTTATTACCAACGTTATACTTCACTGGTGACAACCTATTCGCTTCAAGAACTAATATATTCGTGGTGAGTTACTTGGTACTACTTCCTCAATGTTTGGGTTATGTCGCGTTCAGTTTCGGGTTAAGACATGTCACGGCAAGTAGTGCGAATTTGATTACTTTGCTTGAGCCAGTTGTTGCCGCCGTATTGGCTGTCTGGATTGTGGGGGAGCGCATACCTTTTGTCGGTTGGATAGGTATATTGTTGATTGTCCTATGTTTATTTATTCAATCACAACCAAATAATCAGCGAAACTAAGTGCTTGTTAACAAAGATAAATTGAATTTTATTCATGCTTGTATCTTATAAATGAATAAAATGAGTATCTCAGTTACGAGAGTGCTGTTACTATCGTTATCAATAGTCGGGGGGCATCTACCTTAATTGGTATTTGCTGAGATCGTTATTCGAGACCCGTTGAACCTGATTCAGTTAACACTGGCGTAGGGAACTATGATGACTTTGTCTATGTGGTCTAACAATGATCTCTCATTGGTTTTATTTCCACCCTCTCTTTGCGGCCAAAGTTCGGTTCTCTTACGTCTTTTAGATAGTAGGAGCGACCATGACGCAGCATTCCAACACTCAAGCGCCACTTAAAAAGACTCAAACACCACACAACCAATCTTCTGTGGTCAATACTCCGATTGTTTTAACTATCGCTGGTTCTGATTGTGGCGGCGGCGCAGGTATTCAAGCGGATATTAAAGCCATGTCTGCAACAGGTAGCTTCGCTTGTTCGGTGATTACTGCGATTACTTCTCAGAATACCCAAGGCGTGTCAGCCATTCTCCCAATTCCACTAGAACATGTCGCCAGCCAGTTAGATGCGGTGCTCACCGATCTGAATATCGTGGCGGTAAAAGTCGGTATGCTTGCGGACTCGCAAATCATCAAAGTCGTTGCTGACAAAATCAAACAATACCAACCAAAACACTTAGTAATTGACCCTGTAATGGTCGCGACAAGCGGCGACCTTCTTCTAGAAAACTCAGCTATCACTACGCTAAAACAAGAGCTGATTCCGCTCGCAGACATCATCACCCCTAACTTACCAGAAGGCGCTGCACTGACAGGGAAGGCCGTTCCTGAAAGCGAAGCTGAAATGCAGGACATGATTGAAGATCTGCGCGCTTTAGGTGCTAAAGCCGTTCTGCTAAAAGGTGGTCATCTAGAGAAAGATGAAAACAGCAATGACTTAATGATTCTACCAACCACATCTGCTGTGATTAGCGCGAAGCGTTTTCCTACCAAAAACACTCATGGCACGGGCTGCACGCTCTCTTCTGCTATTGCTTCTTTCTTGGCTCAAGGTAACACGCTCCCAGAGGCTGTCGACCTCGGTAAACAATACATTTCACGCGCGATTGCCCATGCTGACGAGTTGAACGTCGGTCAAGGTCATGGCCCGGTAAATCACTTTTTTGCTGGGCACGGTAATGTCCGTTAATACGGTTGGCGTTCAACTTAGCAATGCGACGTTGCGTTACCGAGATAGCGAGCACGCGACCCTGTCGGGTTGTCACTTAACTTAAGCGCAGGTAAGTGGACAGTGCTGCTTGGGCGAAGTGGTTGTGGGACAAACGACGGTATTGCGTTATTTGGCAGGTTTGTTGGGCGACAAGGTGGAGTGGCAGGGTACATTGGCAACGTCTGATGAACGGCCTTTAACTGATCGTATCGCTTACATGGCACAGCAAGATTTGTTACTGCCATGGCTATCGGTTATCGACAATGTACGCCTGAGCCATCGCTTCCTAAACACTACTAACGAGCATCAAAACGCAGAGCAAAAGCCACTGGTTGTGAATATTACTAACTACGTGGTGATGAATAACACAGCCAATGCTCTGCTAGCGATTGGTGCTTCACCTATCATGGCGCATTCGCAGAAAGAATTGGCTGAGATGATGTCATTCTCTGCCGCTTTGGTGATCAACATTGGCACGCTCGACAGTATCTGGATGCCAAGAATGTGTTTCGCGGTTGAACAAGCTAACGCGAACAACAAGGTTGTGGTGCTTGACCCAGTCGGTTGTGGTGCAAGCTCGTTACGTACCGAGACGTCTCGCCAAATCGCACATTTAGCGGATAAGTTAATTATTCGTGGTAACGCGTCTGAGATTATTGCATTAGCAGGTGAGCAAGCGCAGAGTAAAAGTGTGGATGCGCTAGATAGCAGTGATGCTGCATTAGGTGCTGCACAGTACTTAGTAGCTGAATACGGTGCAAGTGTAGTGATTTCAGGTGAGGTGAGTTACGTTGTCACTAAAGACTGCGTAGTAACGTTAAACAATGGGCATCAAATGATGCCGTATGTCACAGGCATGGGTTGTACCTTGTTCTCAAGCTTTTTTCCTACGCTATTTTTGATCACTTACTTA
>NZ_JBQKUM010000125.1:0-6632 GCF_054968605.1 Pseudoalteromonas sp. G5_S1_14_S5
ATGTTAGCGACCGTACCCTTCAATTAGCCATTGCATCCTGAGGTGCGTCCATATATGTTGCGTAATTGCATGGGACTAAATCTAGAAGTTACGATCTGATCGGCGACATCAGTTAATCATCGTAGCCTTATGCCTAAACCTCGTTACAAAACAAATCATTGGAAGCAGTACAATAAAGACTTAATCAACCTTGGTTCTCTGAGCTTTTGGATTGATGAGGAGGCGATAGCCGAGTGGAAGCAAATCAAACAAGGCAAGCGTGGTAGACCTCGCCAATTCAGCGACTTAGTCATTACTACCGCACTGATGGTGAAGCGTGTTTTCTCGATGCCATTGAGAGCGCTGCAAGGCGTTCTAGACTCCGTATTTAAGCTGGCTAACATCCCGCTTGTTTGCCCACACTACACCTGTATAAGCCGCCGAGCTAAGGAAGTTTAGGCTTCATTTAAAACCAGAACCAGAACCAGAACCAGAACCAGAACCAGAACCAGAACCAGAACCAGAATACAACATCTGGCCATTGATGCAACTGGCCTCAAGGTTTATGGCGAATGTGAATGGAAGATCAAGAAGCATGGCACTGATGGGAAGCGCAGAGTCTGGCGTAAGCTGCACATCGCAGTAGATACAAGCACCCACGAAATAGTCGCAGCAGAACTGAGTTTATCTAACGTCACTGATGCCGAAGTGCTCCCTAACTTACTCAAACAGACACATCGCAAAATCATTGATATATCAGGTGATGGCGCTTATGACACAAGAAATTGCCATGATGCCATACGGATAAAGCAAGCGGTTCCGCTTATCCCGCCACGAGAAGGAGCTGCATTCTGGGAGCAAGGGCACCCTCGCAGTTTAGCAGTAGGTTGTCAGAAGCTCTACGGCTCCAACAAAAAATGGAAAAAGTGTTATGGGTATCACAAGCGTTCGCTCTTTGAAACAGCCATGTATCGTGTGCAGCAGTTGCTAGGTGGGAGGTTAAGCTTGAGAAACTACAATGCTCAAGTTGGCGAAACCTACGCCATAATTAAAGCGCATAACAAGCTTACAGGGCTTGGTATGCCTGAAACTCAGTGTGTTGTTTAATAATCGCTCAATCTCGGACTGTTTGATTTTCTGTCCGAATTAAGTAACAAAGTCCTGTAGAGATGATAAAATATGGGGAGTACATTCCACCGATATAGAACGTCTTTGTACAAAATATTATTCATTTATTTTTGTATAAACTGGCAATAAATGACAGTTCATCATCGGAAAGGGAACACGCTAAATCTTTCCTACTATTGACTACAACGTCTAGATGGCTCTTTAAAACAATAAGTTGCTCAAAAGGTAGGCTTTCCAATAAAGCAATTACCTTTTCTGGAGGTAAGTTTTTTAAGAAATCAGAGTCCAATAGTCCAATAGTCCAATAGTCCAATAGTGGTATGTATCATAACGATACCAAAAAACTCTAACTGATAATTTAACTAGTAGAAATTAAACTAGCAGTTCCAGTTCTGTCGTAAATCTAGTTAGAGGCGTGACAGTTCCATCCGACAGATAGGATTAGCCTGCGAGTGCATAAAATTGCTCGTAGGTGGTCGCACCTTCTAACGACTTCCAACCTAGTGCGTAGATAAACCGATCTTGCTCTGTGAGAGAGTCTGATTTTATGTCTTCTTTTAATCTACTAATTTTCCATATGTACATAAATGCTCCTTATTCATAACGTTTGGATAAACGTTAGTAATTACTGCACTATTCTTGCGAAAAATGAGCAGAGGCCAACGTGAAGGCGACTACTAACAGACTCACTCCGAAAAATCGATTGATAGAATACTGTACTAACAAGATCTACAATTATCCTTAACCACCACACAAATAACCCAGACTGATAAAACCGTAAAAACATTAACCAGAACTAATAGCATATTCATTGTGTATTATATAAAGGTTACAGCTCTATTTTTATCTTTCTCTTTTGAGCAACATCAACAGTTAATTGTCCATTGGTTTTCGTAGTTAACGAATCTTTGTTCGCTATAATATCCATATCAAATACACACCTATCAAAACCTTGAGTTAACTGTGCTTGCGTTTGATCAAATATCTCACTCAAACTCTTATTGTAAGAGCCAGAATTAAGTAGATGATCACCAGTATTAATATCTAGTGCGACGCCTCTTACGTTGGTCTCAACACTATTCAAACAACCTAGCTTTGCACCAAAGTATGCGTATGAGTGACCTGCCTCTGGCGAAAAAGACACATCAATAACTTCATTTGTCAAGCTCACGATAGGGTCAAAAGGGAGAGGAAATTCACTGACCGTTAACTGAGAAATTTCAACACCATCTCGAACAAAGCTAACTTTATACTCGGTTGCTAAAGCGGAAATCGTTGCAGCGTAATACTCACCGCCATAACTACCACTTCCCTCCACCACCTCAACTTTTGATAAGAGCAAAGGTTGAGATATATTGTCTACTGTAACCACTAATTCATCGCCATCGGCTAAAGTTATATATAAACCATCCTTGCCATGAACATGCCCCGTGACTTCAGCATCGGATGAACTTGTTGCAGATATTGTAAAGGATACTTGCAAATCAGAAGCTGCGTAATCACTACTGTCATGAGTAGCACTATCCTCTGAGTTTGCAGAAGAAGAGCTGCTTCCGCCGTTTCCTCCACCGCAACCAACAAGTAACGCTAATACTGACGCAAAATATAATTTCATAATATTATCCATTTTAGGACTCCATAATTCTGATCCCCACACAAGATAGCTACCACATAAACAACCTAGACCGATGAAATATGCAAAATCAATAACTAAAACTGATAACATATTCGCCGTGGATTATGTAAAGGTTAATTTAGGCAAAGTATACAATTGATATCACTGTCACACCTGGAACATTACTAATCATTCGAACAATAAGGTCGATGACCACATCATAAACTCAATAAATTCAAGGGCTCTAAAGACTGTAAGTCGGAGCCATTAACAGACTGATCAATAAAGTTAATGAGTAAAGACTCTACGTCGATGGGCACATGTGAAGACATAAAATTTAATTTTTAGAGCAAAAGCTCACGCATTCAAAAACTGAATAATGATGCAGTATATTCAAACATTGGAGGTGAGTTTTCTATCGACTTATGCGTCAGAGAAAATGATAATGGGGCGAAAGCTTCTCAGCCACATTACTAAATTAGTTGTGATCACCAAGCGATTCAGTCGTACCGAAACTACCAAGCGACTTTGTTTTTCTAGAGCGTGACAATAAGCAAAAGCGCTACAAGAAAGAAGACATCATTTTCATCAAGTAATACGACCCTGTTCAACAGGTTTATGATGAGCCCGATTACTTGGGATGTGTTCATTCCGCATTACTTAGTCAGGATTCCACTACCTTTCGCCGCCGGTATTACAAGAACGGTTTACACATGGGCTTTATCTTCTGCGCGACGGACCCAAAGATAAATACGAAGAGATTAAAAGCGTCACTGCTCAAAAAGTAATAACAGGTCACCGCTTCCCTGTAGAACTGGCCGCCATCATTCCAAATAGTGAGACCCCTGGTAACACCATTTAATTCGATTACGTCTACTACAAAAATGAAGTCATTCCGAATTGTGAAATGTTTATGGATGCAGTCAATGATGATCCAGAAGTGTCGGAAAATCTTCATTGAACCTTTAATCTGACAATGTTGCAACGTAAACACAGTGACATTTTTTGCAATTTTGTTTTTCGTTGCAATTCACGCTCAGAACCTTATCCAATAAGGGCTGAAGCGATAAACAAAGGTCATCACAAAACACAAACGATCATTACTGATCGTCAAGACTTCAATTTGTTGCAATTTTTTTAGGCGTCCTGTTAGCCCTTCAACTATCCCCTATCCCCATTATTCCGAAAGGGCTCGCGGCTTGTTATCTTTCTATTACGGAAGCAGAATTTCACTGAAATAGAATTGCTAAAGAATGAGATCGAAAACGCTGCCGGCGGGTAGGAGGAGTGCGTTTTCCGTGGGTGGGCGTGCTTTCGGTGAGCTGTAAGATAGGCACCAAGACGTTACCGTTATCGGATTCATGAGGTAACCACACAGCAAATTTGATCATAAGTTTTTTGCTGAGTTCAAATATAGCTTTTCTATATATCCCTGCTACTGAAAAATCTTCAGATCTGGTTAGACCAAACCTAAAAATGCACATCCACTATTGATTGGGTTTATGGATTGTTGTAACGTCAAACATCACTCAGAATTATCCATCCACCACAAAGAGGCATAATTAAACATATGAAAAATAAACTATTTTTAAGCTTAACCACATTAGGATTAGCTGCTGTTAGTGGCTGCGGTGGAGATGGAGGAGATGGAGGAGATGGAGGAGATGGAGGAACACAAACTCATAGCTATTCAGCAGACTCTAAATATAAAAGTCAATTTAAGCTATCCCCTATAGATGCTGACCTACCAGAATTATTCGCTTCAGTTAAAAAAACTACCTTAAAATCACATAGTTCATCTTTTGAATTCACTGATATTGATTTTGAAAACTTAGGAGGGAACAAATGGAAAATAACGAACCACACTCCTCAACCATTAAAGAGTCTAGTTGTAAGATTAAACAATAATAAATTATCATTATTAGATTTAAGTGCAGAAATACAAGGTTATACCGAAGCAGAATTAGACTTCCCAACTGAAACAGTGACCTCTTTAAGTTACTCTAATCAGTCAGAGATATTCTTACCTATAATAAGAGTTGATAACCACAAAGACTCTAACTGTGTAACAAAATCTACGGGAACTTGCTATAACGATTTAAATGATGATGAGCGAAATCCTTATCTAAACATAGTAACAAAGATTAAAGAGTCATTTAATCGAAGATCTTTCTCTAAAGCCCTTGATGACTTCTTGATAAAAAATTGTACCGAATACAGCAACTGTAAAGATTACAAAAATGAAGGCTTGAGCTACGGAACAAAAACATTGTTAACTTTGGGTGCTGAAGGTCACGAGCTTGGCTTATACTCCATGCGAAGAGAGTATGCTGCTCTTGGGATGGGAGGAGGTAGTATGCCAAATATTGATACATACATAGTAACCTCTGGTGGTTGGGCTTCGATATGGGAAGGGCGCTTTAAACCTGGATACGACGCAAACTTAACAACAACGTATGATACATTATTTCATGAAATTGGTCATGCGTACGGCTATGGCCATGATAGCGGAATTACTTATGGCTTTGCTGATGATTGGGCTAATAATTACGTTCAAGAAAATTGGAGTGTTAACGATAGAGAAAATATTTCTACACTTCGCACCCCAGAATTAGCTATTGATATATCACATTTAAGTACAGGTGTTGCTTTACTAAAAGCATACAAAACAATTAACAATAAAGAACCTATCAACATAGAGATTATAAATGTCGAAGATAGTAACATTACTGTAGAAAAAACTAGTACAGGTAATGAATTTTTAATTAAATTTAACAATCAAATATCGACACCAACCTATTTTAGAGTGGGGTTTGAAGGCAGTGATTACTTATCAACTATAAAAATCGATGCTCCCGTTCTATTTCCTGTTTAAATAATTTATAAATTAAATCACTTAATATTTAAATATCTATGCTTTATCAGGATCATGGCTTTATTACGTACCCCCCCTGGACTTATATAATAAAGCCATTGCAAACCTAATAAAAAACCTTAAAATTTTATTCTTATTAAATATATCGACTAAATATTATCACCCTACTAAAAAAGATAAAAATTTACCCAATGGGCAAGGAACGCATGTTTTACGTCATACCTTTGCAAGTCACTTTATGATGAATGGAGGGAATATTTTGGTATTACATATACATTTTAGGGCACACCGATATTTCAATGATGATGCGCTATACTCATTCTGCACCTAACCATTTGAACGATGCTATTCACTTTAATCCCCTGAATTCTTTGCCGCCCCACAATGGCGACAAAGTAGCGACAGAGGATGTTATTTAGCGTTTAAAAGGGCTTTTAAACGTTTTTAGTTTAAAGCATTTCCTTCGCGACTAAATGTAGCAGAAACGTTTCCCGCTCAATGCTCATGCCCTTTTTAGGGCTCTCGGCGATGGTCTTCTCATTGTGGGCAATTGCCTCATGAATGTTAATCCACACAGGCTTCATTCCGTTTTTAACTTCGTAATCTTCGTAAGCTGTCTCACCAAGTTCACGATCGATCTTGCACGAATAGCAGTACGAAATCATATGCATGATATCGGCATTATCTTTGTACCAAGGGCGAAACTCTTCAAAAATGCCAAACGGCTTAATGCCATGAATGTTCTTTGCACCCGTCTCTTCTTCAAGCTCTCGGACCATGCCCGCAATCACGTCTTCGCCCTCATCTAGGCCACCACCAGGAATGGTGTAGTCGTGGTAACGCTCGGTATAAAGCATCAGAATATCTTCACCATCTAATACAATCGCTCTGGCAGCGTTGCGCTTATAAACTGTTTTGTTATCTAGGTGATCGATATCCGGGTGAATGGTCGTTTTTAGGTGTCTCATGGCTCTAACTGCTCAACTGAATTTGGCGGAATCATATCATAATCATTCATAGATTCGAGGTTCATAG
>NZ_JBQKUM010000126.1:0-6601 GCF_054968605.1 Pseudoalteromonas sp. G5_S1_14_S5
GCGATATACCCAAGTTAATGCAAAGCACCTTTTTGCGGTGGGATTAATTGATCAGACCGATATGAGTACCCAACTAGACTTAACGACAGCCTCACCTTGCCAGAACTTCGATTCTGCCCAAGGCTATATTACCCTCCAGGTTCATCAGGTCATTGATGCCCACAATAATATCGCGACCCTATTTGGTGAACGCATCTGTGAAGAATTTCGAAACCATCGGTTTGAACAGGAAAAATTTAAAATCAGCGTCAGTATTAGTATTACTGACTGTTTCGTCGTTTATACCTCTCACGCTCTCATCAAAGTAGCGGATGAGGATCTTGCATAGAACCCGCTTAAAGACCTAGCTAAGCAAACTCCAGATTCTCATTATCAACCAAAGAATCGTGACGATATGTATAGATAAATTTAATTAAGATTTCTATGTAAATACTATCAATTTAAATTGAATGAATAGTCGTCCTGTATCATCAATAAAAAAGAGAGACATATAGCCTCTCCTTTCATTCACTTTAGAACTACTTTTCGTAGGCCATTTGCTTTATTAGATTAAAGCTTAACCCATGCGTCTTGCCAGTATTGACTATCACCTGGTGCATACGATGCACTTGCACACCACGCCGTGTAAGGCCAAGGTTTACATTCGTATAAGCCATTGTCACTACCTACTACAATATCGCCGGCTGCGTAATCCGTTCCAGCTTCATACGGAGGGTAGTCACCCGGAGGTGGTGGTGTTCCGCCCTCTTCTTTTACTGAGAACGAGTTATCCAACATCACCACTTCGCCATCTGTCGCAGTTCCAACCACTTCCAGCTTGTACTGACCTTCTTTGACATCATACAGGTCCATCGTAACCGTGCGGCTATCGGTTAGCTTCACGTTGGTCTGTTCAACCACAGAACCCGCGCTATTGATCACTTTTGCGATAACATCAAGCACTTCATTCGACTCCAATGTGAACTGAATATTTACATCGCCATTATCTAGAATGTATTCAGACTTCAGACCAGACACGCTCAGTTCTACGTCACCACCTGGATCTGGGTTGCCACCACATGAACTGTCTGACGCTTGCTTCCAAACGCCCCACTCACCTGTTGTTCCTGGCTCTTCACCACGAGTGTACCAACCCGCCACCCAAGTTACCCCATCGTGGGATACCTGATCACCTTCGACATAAACTGTATTAGCATCCCATGCTGCTGCGCAGTTCGAACCGTCAGTCACAGACACTTTACGCTCAGCAGTTACCGTTTGATTTGCACTATCTGTTACTCGGTAAACAAGCGTGTAGTTACCTATCTCATTCACATCGACACTACCAGTGTATGTAATTGAACTTGTTAGGTCACCGTCTTCAGCATCATTTACTGTAACACCCGCCATTGGGTCGAATGGGTTGCCAAGCACTACAGTAGTATCCGACACGCCATCGAAAACAGGTTTTTGGCTGTAAACTTCTACCGTTCTTGCCTTGGTTGTTTCATTGTTGTCACTGTCTTTCACGCGGTAAGTCAGCACATAAGTTCCAATAACACTGGTCTCGACATAACCTTCAACATCAATTGATGAAGTTAAATCACCATCTTCTTTATCTGTTGCTGTCACGCCTTCCATCGGGTCAAAAACAGTGCCGTGAAGAACACGTGTATTCTCAACACCTTTCAATACAGGTTCACCTTCAACTGGTGGCGGTGTCACTTGGTCGTGAACAAATGGACCGTAGTCTTTGATGAATTATTCGTTGTATGCTTGTCCGGCTTTGTTGGTGCCCATATCCCAGTTGATAGACCAGGTCATGACGCCACGTAAAGGCTGCCCCTGAGCAGTTAAGCTATCGAACGCATCGTATAGATCTTGTGGCTCTTTCACAAAACCGGTTGCTGCTGCGTCAATACTCGAAGGGATACCAAACACAAGCTTATCGTGCGGGATCTTATGGAAACCTCGGGTTCCGTTGATTAAAGAGTCAGAGATGTAGTAAATGAACTCTTCTTTTAGTTCATCGTTGTTTTGAGCAATCCAGCCCACACCGTCAACCCAGATGCCGTCGCCACCTTGATTATAAAACTGCGGGTTAATCCAATCGTAGTAACGTTCCAAGTTATCGATATAAGGAATATACTTACCACCCGTCGTTAGGTACGGGAACTCTGGCGCCATAGTAATAAGGAAGTTTTTACCTTCTGCGCGGTAGTGATCTTTCACTAGCTTCAGTGCGAAAGGAATAACGGTTTGGTTGTTTGCAGCAGTGACGGCCGCTTGCTCTAGGTCGATATCTAGACCATCAAAGCCATAACGCTCCGTAAGACGAATGATCTCATCAGCAAAAGCTCTCTCATCACCAGTTTCTAGCTCTACGTGTGCATCTGCACCACCCAAAGCCAACATTACAGAGCGGCCTTGCTTGTTTAGTTCTGAGATTTGATCAATAAATTGTTCTTCTGAAAGCCCAACCCTTGAGTCCAGTTTAAAAGTTGGAATTCGACCATCCGCCACGTCATACACTTTCATGAATGAGACGTTCACAATGTTGTACATCGGGTTCACTTCATCTAGCGTTACACATGGCGCATTACCGCCTTGGTAACCCCCGCCATCACACCAGTTGTGCCAATAACCTACCACAACACCCGAATCTGGATTCGTCATGTCAGATCCATTTGCATAAACCGCGCCCGATATGGCCGCCATGCAAACTGATACTGCTAATTGTAGAGCTTTACGTTTCAACATTAGTCCCACTTCCTTACTTAACAGCTGTGCCAATCACAACCGAACCAGTTCATTTTAGTCATGAATATTTATAGAGAAGTAATGGAATTTATAGGAAATAACTACCTTTGATTTAACTTGTGATTTTAAGTCACAGATTGAATGTTAGAATCAATATGATTTTGACTTTTCATTCAAATTAAAATTTGAAAAAAGATAATTATCATCAGTTTACATTGCCTATGAAAATATATTAAACACCGTTAATTCATGAATTAAATTAAGAGTTATATACGGATGAAACATCGTTAATTGAACGGAATAAAAGCTCTAAATATTTTGACATTTAGGACTTTTTATTTTGCGAGTGATATCACCAAAACCTGCAAATAGCTTAATTGTAGGTACAAGTCACATTAAACCCAAAATATAAGCCCCCGCTGATAAATCAACAAAAATATAACATCGTAATTATTTCGAATGGTCTGAATAATAGCTCTCTACTCGTTCAATCAGACTCAGCTTATCTATTTCTTTAAGCGAATTTATTCCGGCAGCGACTTTCCTTCCGCCCCCAGTATCAAAACTCGAACAAATTTCATCTGCGCCAACTCTGTTTGATAAAGGCGCTCGTAAACTCACAGTGTAAGACTGACCATCTGCATTTCTCGTTAACACCGCTTGTGCTCGAACTGGGTCTTGATTCACTATTTCATTGCTAAACACACCACTTATTCGTCTTGCCCAAGTCTCTGCAGGCAATTCAAACACGCGCGCGACTTCACTCTCATAGATCGGAGTAAGGTCTGATAATTGTTGTTTGTCAGTTTTGTAAGCGGCGCGAAGTTGATAAAACACGGATTCTTTATCATCCAAGAGATCGAATGGATTCGAATACTGATACAGCGCTTGATAAAGCTCAATCGGTGAAAAGTGCAGATCACTCAGTGACGCGCCATAGCCGTTATAATTGATTAGGGTGCCTAGCTCTTCCAAAAATTTAGTTTGAGATTGGTCAAATCCATTTGTTAGCGCTAACCGTTCAGCCACCGTTTTTAAATTATCACCAAACGCTGCTGCTATAGCCCACGCTACATATTCTCCCTTGAGTTTTTGGTTGATCAAAAGACTAGTGCAACATTCCGGCGCTGTATTAATGAGAGTCTCAAGGTACTCAGACTTGGGGATGTCCCCTGTACGATGGTGATCGCAGTAAAATACATTAATCTCATCAGCAAGCAGTGATTGTAATGCGGGTAGATTTTTCTCCATCGACACGTCTAAAACAGTCACCGATGTATCATCACTTTGGGGATTCTGTTCCGCTAGCTGGGTAACAACCTGCGAGACCAGCTTGATATCGCGTTTCACCCCCGTGATTAAAGTGCTCTCTTTAGGCTCATGTAGGCGCAGTTGAAGCAATGCGATGATGCCATCTGCATCTCCGTTGAATACGTCGTAATGCATTTTGTTCCTCTTCCCGTGAGATTAAGCCATTCACGATAAAATGAAGTGTACAGATTGTAACGTGAAGGTATAACTAAGCTTAATAGACGATGATTATTTTAACCCTATTTCATAAATACTTAAGTCCGATTTGGAATGCCTTATTCTTAATCCTCTACCTCCGTATTTGTCCATACCTTTCAAATACAAAAAGGCGCAGATAGTCTGCGCCTTTGGTTTAAGTTATTTTGATGCTTGATTAAGACGTTTTGAACTGTGCGACTGCGTTATCCATCTCATGAGCTTGTTCAGCCACTTTGTCTACTTCAACTAAACAGTGCTGTGCTGAGGCATTGTTATCGTGTGAGATGGCATTGAGTTCTGTGATGGAGTCACTCACTTGTGCCATCACAGCACCCTGCTCTTCTATTGCAGACGCAATGCGTTCAGAGTTACCTTGAATGCTCTGCATGTCGCTTAAGATAAGCTGCAAGCTAGCATCCAGCTCTTCTGAATCTTTGAGCGTTAGCTGACCTTGCTGGTTACATTCACCAATTTCAGTCATCGATGCCTGCATCTGGCTTTGAATCGCACTTACCACCGAGGTTATTTCTGTCGTCGACTGGTGTGTTCTGCTTGCTAGTGCGCGTACTTCATCTGCTACAACGGCAAAGCCACGCCCTTGCTCACCAGCACGTGCTGCTTCAATTGCAGCGTTCAATGCTAGTAGATTGGTTTGTTCAGCAATGCTTTGGATGATGTTGACTGCATCACCGATTTGATCGACATGTTGGTTAAGTGAGCTGATTGAATCTTGGCTGCTTGATAGACGTTCAGACAACTGAGTAATGTTATTGATAGTTTCGACCACTACTTCACGCCCCTTATCTGCGTTCACTTTCGCTTGTTGAACGCCTTCTGCAGCAACAGAGGTGCTTTCTGAAATTTCACCAATCGTTAATACCATCTCTTGAACAGACGTTGTCATGGTTGATGTATGGTTAGCTTGAACTTCAAACTGTTTGATTACCGACTCAAGCTCATCGTGCATGTTAGACGTACTTTGAGTCAGTTGTAAAGACTTAGATTGAGAGGCAGAAATCAAGCCTTCAAGCTGCTCAAGCAACTGATTGAAGTACTGACCTAGAGTGCTTAACTCGTCTTTACCATCAAGATGCGAACGAATCGACACATCGTTGGAATCGACAATATTGCGGATCACCGAAAGCAGGGATTCAATTTTGCCAATGATAGAGCGAACAATTAACCAGCTAAACAAAATGATCGACACAAGCAATGTGACGCAAAGGATGTTGTTGATCAGCGATAGTTTGTCCATCTCCTTTTGAGTTCCTTGGTCCAGTACGGCTGAAAACTCTTTAAACTGAGTTTCAATCACGTGAGAACCTGCACGCGCTTTGCCCATTAAGCCTTCATCATGCTTCAAACCAATGTGTTGCTTTTGTTCGACCACCAGCTTTGCTGTTTGTAGCAAAGCACTGGTACTTGATGAAAGCATGCTCGGATCAAAGGTACCCTTTTCAATCAGGTCATTAAAAAGATAAAGCTCAACTTTTTGCTCTGGGCTTGCGTTAGCACTCATGCTATCTAGCACTTCATGAAACTGCCCTAATAAGCCTTTGTCCCTGGCCAGTCCATAGACTTCCGTCGCCTTGGCCAAATCTACAAAACTCTTGTGGTAAGCTTCGATGTCTTCACGTAAGTGTGTGCTGTTTGCTAAACCTAAATCGTTCAGAACCACATTGAGTTGGGATTCGGAAGCCAAAAACTTGTTGTAGTTTACGTCGAACTTATCAAGGTACTTCATATCATTTCGCAACAAGAAGTCTTTCTCATTACGGCGGAGATTAAGCAGGCGAACCTCTAGTTCTTTAGTGATTTGTTTCGCTTCGCTCATTTGAGCAGTCGTATCTGCGAATTGCGAGGTGGTAAACAACAATGAAATCATGCCGAAAATGGAAAACATTCCCAATGAATAGAGCTTTTTCTTTATATCCATAGATGTGACTCGTCTTTACTAAATTTAGGTATCTAAGGCTGGGCGTTTAACTATGTTATCTTGCCCATGCTATTTCGTTATTTTTATCTTTTTACCAATAATAGGCGTTTTACAGCAGCCGTTTTGACTCTATACCCACCATTGCACATTCATTGAAAATGCAAAGAGAGCACCCACTAAGGTTAAAAATATCAATAACACAAATTGGTACGATGTACATTAGCAAGATTATAAAATTGGGATAAAAAGGATTCTCACGTTTGATACAAACGTTAAAAACAGCCCTGACACCTTTTAAATAAAGGGATTTGAAGATTTTCTCACCAACCCATTTGTTTAGATGAATTCCAAGTGATATGTGTTTAATTTTGATAAACGAGTCGCTAATCAAAGAAGTGGACCCCAATGGTTGGACAT
>NZ_JBQKUM010000127.1:0-6355 GCF_054968605.1 Pseudoalteromonas sp. G5_S1_14_S5
GGGGTATTGCGCACATTTCCCCGAAAAGTTCATTCTCCGTATAGATGTTCACACGAAGATTGGGGAAATATTGCACATCAAAAGTTTAACTAGCTATTTTTAAAGAAAAATCGGGGCTGTCAGTGCTGCTCTTTCTTAGGTTGGTAGCTCTTTCTTTAACTGCGTCTAGGTTGATTTCAGATGGAAAGTACCTTAATACTCTTTGATAACAGTGTTTTCTTTGTTCATTCGTAGCTGTGGGCCAACTGCCGTATCGATAACCATCAACGATCTTATATGCTGCTGTTTTCCCTTTTCCTGTTTTGATCAGAACCCAACACCCTTCCATGCCCCCAGAAGAGCTGCCGCCTGTGATTGATGTGTCGGTGATCCTATTCCCTTTAACAGCCTAGATTTGGGTAGGGGCGTATCTATTGCCCAGCAAAGAAGTGTATTAAAAAGTAGCCTATGAGCAAGCGTATGTGGAAGCATTGCTTGATTGGGTGCCCTTTCTTTATTTGCCGGAATGATCGGGGATGATAGTTCACCTGACCAGTCCGACGAGGTACTCCAACAAAGTGAACTGTACAGCAGGGGCTCCCTAGAGCCATATCTAACCATTTTATCTTTCGGACGTATGCTGACCAACTTCTCGTAGTCAATGGAGTAGCATTCGCCAAGGTTCTCGTAGCACCACTGCCGATTCTTGCTGGTATCTGCTTTTTTGCCAAGCCACCAAGAAACATCGATTCCTGCACGTCGATAGTCATTCGTTCTTTCCTCTAGCTCTTCAGGCGTGATTGCACTTAACTGAACTTCGTGGGCCACAATCCAGCCATTGGGGAAGATGAAAGCCACATCAATGATTCTTTTGATTGAGTCAACAGGACACTCAATCTCCACTTTTGCACTTTGGTACTCTTTCAGATCTTTGGCTATGTCTTTAGCCAGTAGCTCTTTAAAGTACAGGTGTTCTGGACTCTCTCGGTGATGCTTATATTCACTCTTGCATTCATTGGACAGGTGCATAAAGTGAGTTTTTGGGAGGCTGGAGTGCGAGTTTCCCCGAATGACCATTTCTTCTTTGCAGTAGCGGCAGATAATCTGCCCCCTCTTGAATGACTCTCTCGGAGAGTCATAATCCAGAATGTTTACCCGTCTGTTGTTTTCTGTGTCATGTCCGATGAATGGCATTTTCCACTTACTCTGTAGTGCATTCTGGGGTTAAGACCTCAGGTGTGGGTAGTGCCGCAGCCAAGCAATCAGATATATCGAGAACATTCTTTGCTCGTGTTGCCGCCACATACAGTAAGCGGCCTTCTTCCTCACTGTATTTACTGTGTCCCTGGCCTCTGAAATCGTCCGCTAGCCTGACAATATCCCACTCTCTTCCTTTCGCTTGGTGCGCAGTCGTCACCACGATATCTGCGTGTGCTTCTGTTATTGATTGCACCCGGTACAAGAGATCTAGGAGCAAAGGAATAGAGTACTGCTCTACTAGGTTTACCATTGTCCTTAGGTGGACACCTTCATCTGTCTTGGAGAAATTGACAACCTCAAACCAATCCTTGAATGGAATGAAGTCAGGATGCTTTGAACGCCGAGAAGACTGTTGCAATACTTTGCAATCTCTTCACCGTATCTGTAGGACTGCGTGAGAGAGCAACGGGTCTCAATATCAATGGTATCTAGCGCATTCTGTGCCCCTCTGAATCCGTAAATCTGCTGATATTTATCGCCCACCCAAATCTGCTGTAAATTAGACTACCTGGATAGCAAATCGATGACAACGGGATTTTGATCCTGAGCTTCATCTACAAGGATATAGTCAATGGTATGGACTCCCCACCTCAACTGACAGCGTCAGCTAAAGTTACAGGTGCGAACCAAAATAGGAGCCCATACAATGAATAAATTTAATACAATCTCGATTGATTTAGCCAAATCCGTCTTTCAAGTCGCGGTATTTAACCGCCATGGCAAGCGTAAGTTGAACCAAGCTATGTCTAAAAAGAAAATGCTAATGGTCATCAGCCAACACCCTGGCGCGACCATTTGCATAGAGGTCTGTGCAGCATCTCATTACTGGGGACGAACGTTTCAAAGCCTTGGCCATACCGTCAAAATGATACCACCCCAAAAAGTGAAGCCGTATCGCAGTGGTAATAAGAACGATGCTAATGATGCTAATTCAGCCATAAAATGAAAAATGAACTTTTCGGAGAAATGTGCGCAATACCCCTTTAAGACATTGGAAGCCATGACCATATCGAATTTGGAATAGGATTATTAGATGGGGTTTACCGCCAGCTTACGTCTGAATCGAGTTCATTGTCGACGCTTGCATTTTGTAAGCTCAATGAACTCTACCTCTCAACGTTTTATGCTAAGCGCCAGCAACTTAAAAAAGCGAATGTCCCTCAAGGCTTTGTACGGGCAGAACTCATTGGAGCCTTAATCTCATATAGTCAAGCTATCTCGTTGAACGGTTACCCTTTTAAAACCTTACCATCAACACTGATTATAGGCTGAGTATGTTTCTCTCTGTGCAAATTGACCCAGCACACCATAGATTCTAAGAGCCTCTCTGGCGCACGGAGCTCATGATTGCAGCGATATTATGTCGAGTAGGAAGACCATTTTCGTAGGGGAAATACTCACGCGTAACCAGTCGATATTTCTTTCACTGAAATCCTTAATCTCTGTCAACTTATTTTGACCACAAATCATGGCTGTTATGACCAGGAATACGACTTCCATCACAGGATAAACTTGATTGATGTGCGAGCGGGTGTCTCTCACTTTTGTTAAGTTGCTCAATGATAATCATATGCGAATTTCTCATGTTTTTTACTTCTCGATCAGATCGTGGTTATCAAAAAAGTTCCTTTTAAAATATCATCTCTTTATCTTTAGTAGTTAAATTTCTATCCCGCACTTATCTTGTTGACATAACTAACAATAGTGAATATCATCTAACCGCGCAAAAAATGTACAATTTCTTTCAAAATGCTGATTTGCTGTTTTTGAACAAATTAGTATCCGACGTTTATTGCTTTTAATGTAATGGAGGTACGAAAAGCATGTTGCGATTTATTAAAATGCTGTCAGTTAGACGACACTTGTTATTCCTGGTTTTCTTGGCTAACTTCGCTTTTGCTAGCGATTATGAGATAACCAAATCCAGAGATACCGTTTATGAAAGCCCCGATGACATAGTTCCAGGCTTAGATATAGGTGGTGGTTTTGGTTGGGGCAAGAAAGTAGATGACACAAAAAATGATGGTGAATATGTTGAGGGCGAGTGGACGCATGCTTGGACTGACAGAGGTTTGGTTTTCGTCATCAAGTTAAGCAGCCCAGACAATAAAATTGACGAACAGACAGTAAACAAAGACAGAGCTTGGCGCGCTATTAGAGAAGAAAAATATAAAAAATTGGTAAATGAAGACCCATTTGCTAGGAATCTTCCCAAGATTTCAACTTGTTCACCAGTTTTTCAGGTGAAACATGAAAATGGTAAAGGTCAGCCAATGCTTTACGACATCTTAGTGTTAACCGCAGTTAATGAACATGACTCACTTTGTAAACCTTCAGATTTCGTTGAAACCACCAAAACGAGTACCAATCTAATTTTCAAATTCTATATTGCCATTCCAGGTGAGCTAAAGTTAACTTCCTATGGTTCTCATTATCTCGGACTTTTGCCGTATGGGGCAGACTATTCTGTGAATATTAGCACCCAATCGAATGTCAGTGTTTGCGTAGGAGATTGTGACGAGGATTCCTTAAGTCAAATAACGGTCCCCACGAACAGTAACATACAGCAGCGACTAGAAGATTATTATGGACTTGTCGAATCTTGCGAACAGTACAATGATTGTGATGTGCTTAACGCATACCGATCACAGGACATGGATAATGACGGAATACCAAATTACATTGACCAAGTTAACTACATTGATCCTAGCAAGAGAAATAAAGACACTAACGTAAATTTTGTAGCGGATATCTACGAAACCGACGATGAAATATTGCATCGGAACTGTGTTCGTTTTTACAAAGAACCAAACTATCGTGGTGATTCTAGATTATTTTGCCTAAATGTTGATGGTTCTGAACAATACTATGGATACCTTGGCCGCGGTTTTGCTGATACGTTCTCCTCAGTCAAAGTCGGTGCATCTGTGTATGTGACACATTATCACGACAATGATAAGAAAGGTTGGGCTTGGACAAGAAAAAATAATGATGCTAATTTCAATGAAGGAACTCGCAATAAGATTTCTTCCTTGGAGGTCTTCCCTAGAAGTATTGATCCTACTTGCGTTAGATTTTGGGATAGACAAGGACATCAAGGTCAGCGCTGGGACTACTGTCTGAACGATATACAGTCGCCGTCGTGGGCCGCGAAGGACATAAACAATAAAGTAGAAGGGATCCATGTTGGCGATTATATCGATGTCGATCTTTGGGAACATTTCAATCGCGATGGTCGCCATGATAGGTATGCAGCAGGAAAAAAACTCACTAGCCTAATTATTAACAATGACTATTCATATGCTGAACTGAGTCCAATAACTGATGCCTATCAATTTAGCGCACTCGAAGCGGAAAATCTGCACCTTTTCAACGAAGCACCCAAAGGCGCCATGTTCTCCATTGAGGTTTTATTCACTAACGGTGAGAAAAAAGTTTTTTACAAGCAACTTAGTGAAAATGACAATCAACATCTAGCCCATAGTTGGCCAAGGGCAATTGCAAACAAGATAAACGACGAAGGCATCGATGGATTGCAGGCTGGTGTGATAGATAGAAATGGCATCGTTTCTGAGACTGTTGGTAGCAATTACCGCAATTTAGTAGTGTGGGAACGAGATATCGTACAGTCTGTGAGAATCACCTTGTTACCGAATGATTATGGTGGTGTCGCTAGTAACGTAGGCTTTGATGATACCATTCATTTCAGTCCTATTCGATTAGATGGAACTGAAAAAAACGAGACATTTACTGGTAATGAAATTCTCATCACGATCAATTTTGTAAATGGTAATGTCGCTTATGAGTATATTAATATTAGTGATTATTGGAAGGAGTCGTGGCGCTGGCCAAAAATGGTTGCCGATGTTATTGATGGGCTCGGTGAAGAGAGCTTAGAGGCCGGCAAGAAAATTGGCGACAATGAAGTCGGTGACTCAGAGGCGTCAGGTAATACAAATTATCTGAAATATGACAAAGAAGTAATCGCAAACGTCTCTATTATGCATAGTCCAGGTAGTACAAAGGGTACTGACTCCTGTATTACGGCCTATAGTAAACCAGGCTATAGAGGTAAAAGTTGGCGCTTTTGTCTTGGCCAGGATATATCTGGTGAGGGCAAAGACTGGAACAACAACATTCATTCCTACAAAGTAGGTGATGATGTGAGATTTGTGTTTCACGCATCTGGCTCTGCAGATGGTACAAAGGGACCTTCGGTGAAGATTATGAAACCCGGCACGAATATCAAAGAAAGTACCTGGAGAAATAACATTACTGACGTTAGGGTAATAGAGGCGACCCTACCTAACTGTGTTGACACTTATTCAGGAAAAAACTTTTCTGGCGACAAGTGGACGTTTTGTGAAGGCCAAGACTTATCCGGTGAGGGCCAAAGTTGGAATAAGAATATTAGTTCCTACCTAGTAGGTAAAGATGTAATATTTGGTATTAACTCAGATAATCGTTCTGATCATATGTATAGAGATAGTTATGTAACTTCATCTTCATATGCGGGCAAAGTTAATCGCGTTAGGGTGATTTCTTACGACGATCACAAAGCAGAGCGAGTAGCTGCTGTTGACAATATGTGTGTTAAAGCCTATGCCAAAAGAGACTTTACTGGAAAAAGCTGGACGTTTTGTTCCCACATAGATTTTTCAGGTAAAGACCAAGATTGGAAAAAGGACATTGAATCCTACATTGTCGGTAAAAAAGTGAGTTTTGAGATTGATGCAGAGGGTGAAGATGAAACTGTGATAATGAAAAGTAATAGCGTCGTGACAAGAAGCGACTTTAGTAACCGCATTACTGACGTAAAAGTGTATCAAGTAGAACCCTCTTTTTGTTTTACATGTTTTGGTTGGAGCCCTTAGTTTGATGACTTTCGTTGGGCTGGATTAAGTGGTATTTAAATTTAATTCCAGTCCTCGGCATATCACAATTTGATCAACAACAAAGCCCTGAGTTATACGATTCGGGGCTTTAATTATTTGTAGCGTTAGATTTTTTGTAAGTGTTCACTAAGCCCTATTGACATAAAAATAACCTAGATTTCTAGTGCTTTATTATTGCGACTTATTTACTAATATGCATCTGCATTAGAAGATTCCCCCGG
>NZ_JBQKUM010000128.1:0-6042 GCF_054968605.1 Pseudoalteromonas sp. G5_S1_14_S5
ACAAGTGGGGCGCATTTTATTGAATGATTTTCCACCTTGCAATAGCAAATCGAAAAAAAGTGCAAAATTCTCTGCCTAAACTCAGACATGCGACTATTTAGCTCAAGGTTTCCATCTTTAACCCGCATCTAGTACAGGAAGATATTTTATTTATCTATCGCTTGATGTATTTTCCATGCACTTGTTTTGTTATCCACTATAGAGTTTTGTATGAGCCCATTCATGTCATTTGACCGTACACACTGGTCTGAACTAAGGAATTTAGTTCCGATGACACTTTCTGAAAGCGACTTAAAAGAGCTTCAAGGCATCAATGAAAAGCTCACCATGGAAGAAGCTGTAGAGATCTACCTGCCGCTTTCTCGTCTATTGAATCTCTATGTGGCCGCCAGACAAAATCGCAATTCAGTACTTCATCAATTTCTTGATAAAAAAGAGAAAGCGCCACCATTCATTATTGGTATCGCTGGTAGTGTTGCAGTGGGAAAAAGTACAACTGCGCGTCTACTTAAGGCCCTACTCTCTCGTTGGGAAAACCACCCAAAAGTTGAGCTAGTCACCACTGACGGTTTCTTATATCCAAATGAAGTATTGGAAGAGAAAGGCTTGATGAGTAAGAAAGGCTTCCCTGAGTCTTACGATATTAAGCGTCTAGTTAATTTTGTTTCAGACGTCAAGGCGTGCAAAAGAAACGTCACTGCACCAGTTTACTCGCATCTAACCTACAACATTACTGATGATGTTAAGTGTGTTGACCTACCTGACGTGTTGATCATTGAAGGCCTAAACGTATTGCAGAGTGGAATGAACTACCCACACGAGCCACACCGTGTGTTTATTTCTGACTTCCTGGACTTTTCACTCTATGTGGATGCAGACAGCCAGCAAATCAAAGAGTGGTATATCAACCGCTTTATGAAGTTTAGAGAAGGAGCATTTACCAAGCCAGGCTCTTACTTTAGTCATTACACTAAATTATCGAACCAAGCGGCATTGGATAAAGCAGAAGGGATCTGGAGTTCAATCAATGGGCTGAACCTAGAGAAGAACATCCTTCCAACCAGAGAGCGAGCGCACCTAATCCTACGAAAAGGTGTAGATCACATGGTTGAAGAAGTATTACTAAGAAAATAGGAAGGTCTTAGTTACCCTTCCGCAGTGAGATTTCACCGCCGATATAACTTTCGATGCCGTTCTCGGTTTTGAGTAACACAGCGCCCTGCTCATCGATACCTTGCACGACACCTTCAATTTCTCTAGGTCCAATAATCAGCTTCACATTGCGACCTAAGAAATTATCTAAGCGATTCCAACGCTCAACAAAGTTCGACATCCCTTTCATTTCATAATCAACCAGTGCTTTGTCCCAAGCGTTAATGAGGGACTGTGCAAGCTGATTACGATCAGGTACCTGACCATCACACACCTCTTTAAGCGAGGTCCACGGTTGACCAATCCCTGAGGTTGCAGGGTCCATTGAAAGATTAAGTCCTAAACCAATAACAATATGAGCGGCACCGCCAGATTGCCCCGACAACTCAACTAAAATGCCCGCAAGTTTCTTATCGTTATGGTAAAGGTCATTAGGCCATTTTAGTTTCACGCCTTCAACGCCCAACTCTTCCAGAGCCTCAACAACCGCAACACCGACAACAAGGCTTAGGCCCATCGCGGCTGCCATCCCTGCGTCGAGTCTCCAATACATCGAAAGGTATAGGTTGGCCCCAAATGGTGACACCCACTCCCTGCCACGACGACCGCGACCAGAGGCTTGATATTCAGCAACACAAACCGAGCCAGATTCTAGCTCATTGGTGCGCTCCAATAGATGTTGATTGGTTGAACCTATAATAGGGATCAGTTCAAGAGACGCCTTGCTATTAGCAGCAGATAGTTGCTCATGATCCAGCATGTCTAATCGGTTCGCTAGCTTGTAGCCTTTCCCCTGCACACGGTAGATATCCAGACCCCACTCTTGAATACCCTTGATGTGTTTGCTTATGGCGGCTCGAGATACGCCAATCACTTCACCAAGGTCTTCACCAGAATGAAATTCACCATCTGCAAGGCATTTTAACAGAGCTAGCTTGGTGCTGTGATCTCTCATACTAACGCCTCCAAAGCCTTATCGAGGTTTGTTTCACCATCTCTTCCCATAAAGCGAACCTCATGTTCAAGGTGGATATCGAACTTCTCTAACACAGCCTGACGAACTTGGTCTGCTAGCTTAAGCACATCCACCGCCGTCGCCTTATCATAGTTGATAATCACAAGTGCTTGATTTGGATGAACTTGAGCACCACCTTGGTTAACACCTTTAAACTGACATTGATCGATCAACCAACCAGCAGCGACTTTGATCATATTCTCACTAGCATAGCCCACAATCTTTGGGTACTCAGACTGCAAGCGATCAAAATGATCTTTACTGATCACTGGGTTTTTAAAGAAGCTGCCTGCATTACCCTGAACAGCTGGGTCTGGCAATTTGCCCGAGCGAATTGCGCATACTTCATTAAATATCGTTTGAGGAGAGAGGGTCTCTTCAGGCAGGCTTTTCAAGGGACCATAATGATTACATGGCTGCCATACTTTCGGTAACGTTAAGCCAATCGCGACCACAATAGCTTTGCCGTAAAGGATGTGTTTAAAAATCGAATCTCGGTAACCAAAGAGGCACTCCTCTTTGCTTAATCGCTTAACTGTATAAGTATCCAAACAAAGAATATCGACGTACTCGCACACGTCCTGTAACTCGACACCATAAGCACCGATGTTTTGAATTGGAGCAGTTCCGGAACAACCCGGAATCATGGCTAAATTTTCTAATCCACCAAGACCTTGCTCAACGGTCCATTTAACTAAGCTAGGCCAATCCTCACCACCATTAACATGTAGTAAGTGATTGTTATCCGACTCCGTTAAGGCAATACCAGACAGCTTATTGATAATGACAAGGCCTGCAAAATGCTCAGTGAAAAGCATGTTACTGCCCTTTCCTAGTATCAGCTTAGGTTTAGATTGCCATTTAGGGTCCTGATAAACCGACACCAACTCGTCAATCGTGGTCACTTCAACCAAAGCATCACAGCTTTGATCAATAGAAAAGGTATGAACGTTTTTTAAACTAGCATTGAGATAGAATTGCATGGCGATATTCAATTAACTTACACTTCGTTCATTCTACAGCAGATAAACCAGTGGCGCAGTGACTGAATGAACAATGTCATCATTACTCAATTAGACCCAGTAAAGGTTCCCCTTGTTAAACGCTTCTATAAAGAGCATTACCCAACAGGGAAAGCTAATAAAAGTGAGCTAATTTATTCTCTCTTAGTTGATGACAAACTTTGTGGTGTCGTACGTTTCCGTACTATAGAAAACTCGCGATTACTGACAGGTATGGCGATCTCGAAGCAACATCGTGGTAAACAGTTAGGTTCTCAGCTAATGGACTACTGTGCAAAACATACACTCACAGAGAACGATTACTGCTTTGCCTATGCGCACCTCACGAGCTTTTACGGTCGACATCAATTTATCCAGATCGATCCGAAACAGCTACCGAACGCCTTACGGGGTTTATATGAGCGTTATTCAAATAGCGGGAAAGATCTCATTCCTATGCAATGTCAGCAAAATTGTTAGAGAATGCCTCGATTTTCTAGTATTTGGGGCTATGCCTTTGGTAAAATTAAAGGCTCGCAATTTTGCATATTTTTAAGGTAAAACAGTCAATATGATTGCCAGTAGGAATCCATTCATACAGTTGCCAACCATAGCGCAGAATCCTGACAAGTTTGAAGTACTACTATCAGCGCAAGAGTTTCGAACTCGCCTTCTTGATGAGATATCTCGTGCAACGACCCGCATTAGCTTAGTCGCTTTATATCTTGAAGATGATGAGGCTGGCCGTGAGATCCTAACTGCCTTATATGACGCAAAACAAAAGAATCCAGATCTAGATGTGAGCGTTTGTGTTGATTGGCATAGAGCTCAACGCGGATTGATTGGTGCAGAGTCTTCTGAAGGCAATGCAGCCATGTACAAAGAGTTTGCTGAAAAGTATCAGCACTCAGTCCCTGTCTATGGCATTCCTGTTCGCGGTAAAGAAGTCTTCGGTGTATTGCACTTAAAGGGCTTTATCGTTGATGACAGCGTGATCTACAGTGGTGCAAGCCTTAACAACATCTACCTGAACTATCACGACCGTTACCGCTTTGACCGCTACCATGTTTTAAACAACGCAGCACTGGCAGACTCAATGTTTGCCTACGTTCATGAGCAAATGATCTCTGACAGCGCTGTGTACGACTTAGCAGACAAAAATAAGCCAGCAACTAAAGAGCTAAAGCCAGCAATCCGCCAGTTTCGTGCATCTCTAGCCAGATCTCAGTACCAATTTGATGGTCATGAAGTTTCACCAGAGCAAGTTGCCGTAACACCGTTAGTAGGTATTGGCAAACGACGTAATCGTCTTAACCAAGGCATTAATCAACTGGTCGCTCAGGCTAAAGACGAAATCTTCATTTGTACCCCTTACTTTAACTTCCCTCCTAGCCTAGCTAAAGAAGTAAAGAAGGCGCTTAAGCGTGGTGTAAAGGTCAGCATTGTTGTTGGTGACAAAACGGCGAATGATTTCTTCATCTCTCCAGAAGAAGAGTTTAAAACGATTGGTGGCTTGCCATATCTTTACGAGATGAACTTACGTCGCTTCGCTAAAGCGAATGAAGCTCATATAGCCAGCCGTAATCTATCGATTCAACTTTGGCGACACGACTCTAACAGCTTCCACCTGAAAGGCATTTGGGTCGATAAACGCTACATGCTACTTACCGGTAATAACCTAAACCCAAGAGCCTGGAAATTAGACCTAGAGAACGGCATCTTTATCCAAGATAACTATCACCACCTAACTGACAAGTTCCAAGCTGAAGTAGATAACATTCTTCGACACACTCAGCTTATTTGTACTTATAAGCAGTTAGACAAAGTAGATAGCTACCCAGAAGAAGTTCAAAAGCTGATTCGCAAGATCACGCGGGTGAAAGCTGACAGAGTACTTAAACAAATACTCTAGTGAACATACGCAAGATATGATTTACCAACGCCTAGCAAACGCTAGGCGTTTTTGTATTTATAGGTACTAGATTATCCACTGAGGTCACAAAGCATTGATAAATGGAACTTCAACAAGCTCTCTATCTTCTGTCTGGGGGAAATAACGGTTGGGGACAGAAGAGCTATAGTCGTATTCGGTAAGACCGGGACTATCGACAGCATACCCTTACCATAAGTCGCTTCTCAGTAAGTACTCTCAAACATAGTGGGTAAATAGCTCATTCAACACTCACACATGTAGCGTCTTTGAATACCACCGAAGAGCTTAAGTTACACATGGTTTCGGTAGGAAAGCATCAAGGTTCCGTACTGCTTTGTCATCGGACAAAAACTAGCGGCGTACCAACCTAGATAGGTCTCAGTAATAGTAATGAACCTAATCCTGCCAAGTCGTAGGTTAGGTTTCACAATAAGAAACAAAGCGGTTCTACCGACCACATTAACGAACAAATCCTAGCTTTAAACAAAATAACGATTGGGATAAATAACGATGCTCCTATAGTTCAGGGGTACTTGAACCAAATAGGGTGAGACTTGTTAATTAACGAATAAAAGACTATTACCTAGAAACGGCGAACACCTTGTAGTAAGTCTAGACATTTTGATAATTACGAAAGGCTGACACACCTAGTTCGGTAGCTCGATAATGGGCAAACCTCTAAGAGGCTCTCTCTACCAAAGGCGAATACAGAGATTCAAGTGTAAAAAGAGCCCAAGCAGTTATGCTTGGGCTGAGTATAAATGTCTGAACTGGTATACCATCTGACTCGCAGACAAGCAGAGCCCATTGCTAGAAGATCAAATTATCGCCCCCTAGAAACGACGAAAGCCTAGTCGTAAGACTAGGCTTTCTAAAAGGTGTGATGTAGTTGAGTTATCATACCAATCTAAGTAAAAATATAATCTAATTAAGACTGTTAC
>NZ_JBQKUM010000129.1:0-5590 GCF_054968605.1 Pseudoalteromonas sp. G5_S1_14_S5
TGGGTTGGTAACAATTAATTAAGCAAAACAGATTTTGGATCAGAAACAAAAACGCCATCAAGAGGATAGATGGCGTTCGTGACACGTTTTTTTAGAATGACTAGAGCATTCGCATACTAGATACCCAGTTCATCAAGAAGATCGGCTGCTGAATCGTTGCCTGAGCTTTGTGTTGGTCTATTGCCTTCCTGCATCTTTTTCTGAGTTGCTTCAAGAATGCTATCCGGACACTCGTCTTCTGCAATCTCAAATTCTTCTAGTTGGATGAACTCTGTTTTGTCCATAGCCAGCTCAAGGTAGAAGATATTATTGTTTTCAGTTGAGAAGGTCACACGACGAGCCTGTGGGCGATCAAGATTGGTATCAACAGACAGGTTTACTTGCTTGTTTAGTGCCAGCATTTTCGGTTGGTTTTGCGTGATATTGGTTTGCAGCTCTTTACGGATCTTATTAGTGAAATCACCAACTAGCTGGTTCATTAGTTCACCTAGAACATCGCCTACCTCATCAGATGTATGCAGCACTGCTAATTCATTTTCAGGCATGCCCATGTTACGCATGTAATTGGTGTAGATCTCTAATGCGGCTTTCGACGTAAAATTGATAACAACAAGGCCAGAAAAGCCGCCGTCAAAAAGAACAAAACAACCGAAATCTGGCTTTAGGCTTGTCTTGTTGATTTTCTGTACCATAGCGGAATAGGACACCTGAGAAGCCGTCGCTGAAGTAAGTACGCTTGAGACTGATTGGCAGAGCTTAAGAAGAATGTCTTCAGTGGTGACCGTTTTATTTTTTTTCATTGTGATGTGCTCGTGGAGATGTCTTAAACAAAATGTTATTCAATATATTGTTACTGAATTAAGACGAAAGTGACTATTTATCCATTCTTGCACTGAGATTCTGATTTGATCACCTTTTTATATGATCTTAATAGTAGTAAAGTGACGAAATTCAAAGAAAATTATTAAAAACCTCAGATAACCCAATGCTGATAGGATCAGCGAAGTAGGGGCAGGAAGCAAATGTTACCAAGACTTCAACTCAATGCTGATGTCGATCCAGTTGTTGTACGCTTTTTAGGTGAACTAAAAACAGCGGGCTTTACTGGCGACGTTGAATCTCAATATTCTAGCCGTTTGGCGGTCGCGACTGATAACAGTGTATACCAGCAACTGCCCCAGGCTGTCATTCTTCCCAAAACAACACACGACGTTGTGCTTATCGGTAAAGTGGGTTCTAAATCTGCTTATAAATGCGTGACTTTTTCTCCTCGTGGTGGCGGTACCGGAACTAATGGACAATCTCTAACTAAAGGGGTTGTGGTTGATTTATCACGCTACATGAATCAGGTTCTTGAGATTAATGAGAAGGAAGGCTGGGTACGAGTTCAGTCGGGCATCGTGAAAGATCAATTGAACGACGCGGTTCGCCCTTACGGTTACTTCTTCTCTCCAGACCTTTCAACCAGTAACCGAGCGACACTTGGTGGCATGATCAATACTGATGCATCAGGCCAAGGGTCATTGAAGTACGGCAAAACGTCTGACCACGTGTTGTCTTTGCAAGCGGTATTCGCCGATGGTTCGTGTTTAGAGTCTGATTTATCACATGGCTTACCGGAAGAGGGGGAGTTTGCTCATCATGCGCTTGCGGTTACCGAAGCGGTGTGTCGTGAAAAACGCACTCAAATCCTCGATAAATTTCCACCATTGAACCGCTTCTTGACGGGCTACGACCTTAAGAATGCTATCAATGATGAAGATGACAGCTTTGACCTTACTCGCGTTTTATGTGGCGCAGAAGGTTCTTTAGCCTTCATTACTGAAGCAAAACTAAACCTAACTCCAATCCCGAAAGCGCGAACTCTGGTTAACGTGAAATACAACACGTTTGATTCTGCGCTGCGTAACGCACCTTTCATGGTTAAAGCGAAGGCTCTCTCTGTAGAGACGGTCGATTCACGAGTATTGAATCTTGCGAAGCAAGATATTGTTTGGCACACCGTGAGTGACCTGCTGACGGACGTTCCTAACAAAGAGATGCTTGGCATCAACATGGTTGAGTTTGCAGGCCAAGATGAAGCGGAAGTGGAACAGCAAGTTCAAGCGCTGACAGCCAAACTTGAAACCATGGTTGAGAGCGAAGAAGCGGGCGTGATTGGCTTCCAAGTATGCAGTGATTTGGCAAGTATTGGCCGAATCTACAACATGCGTAAAAAAGCGGTAGGCCTATTAGGTGCGGCGAAAGGTCGCGCTAAGCCAGTCGCTTTTGCTGAAGATACTTGTGTACCACCTGAAAACTTGGCGGACTTCATCGCTGAATTTAGAGTGCTACTTGATTCGAAAGAGCTGAATTACGGCATGTTCGGTCACGTTGATGCGGGTGTTCTACACGTTCGTCCGGCACTCGACCTATGTGACCCAATGCAAGAAGCATTGATGCACGAAGTCTCTGATGAAGTGGTTAAGCTGGTGGCGAAATATGGCGGCTTGATGTGGGGTGAGCACGGTAAAGGCTTCCGTTCTGAGTACGGTCCTGATTTCTTCGGTGAAGAACTATTTACTGAGCTTCGACGTGTGAAAGCAGCATTCGACCCACACAATAAGATGAACCCAGGTAAAATCTGTACGCCTTTAGAAAGTGATGCTGAGTTGGTGAAAGTGACCGACACCAAGCGTGGCTTCTATGACCGTCAGATCGACGTTCAAGTGCGCGACAGCTTTAAGCAAGCAGTGGAGTGTAACGGCAACGGCTTGTGCTTTAACTACGACACCAGCTCGCCAATGTGTCCATCAATGAAAGTGACGGCTGACCGTCGCCATTCGCCAAAAGGTCGTGCCGGCTTGGTAAGAGAGTGGTTGCGTCAGTTGACAGAGCAAGGCGTGGATATTCTCGATTTAGAGCAAGAAGCGCTAAAAGATGATACTCCAGTCAAAACTATGGTTGAGCGCGTTCGTAACACCATGAACAAACGCCACGAGTATGACTTTTCACACGAAGTACATGAAGCGATGAACGGTTGTCTTGCATGTAAAGCGTGTGCGAGTCAGTGTCCGATCAAAGTTGATGTACCAAGCTTCCGTTCACGGTTCTTAAACATCTATTACTCACGATACCAACGCCCTGTGAAAGATTACTTGGTGGCTAACATTGAAACCATGCTGCCACTAATGGCGAAAGCGCCGAAAGTTGTCAATGCGGCATTGGGTCAAAAGTGGGTTCAATCTGCGACTGCGAAAACGTTCGGTTATGTTGATGCGCCGCTGATGTCGGTACCTACGCTGAAAAATCGTCTGGTGAGTAAAGAGCTACAACTCTTCGATATTCAATATCTAGAAGGGCTCTCTTCTGAAGAGAAGAAGCAGCATGTTTTGATCGTTCAGGATCCGTTCACTAGCTTCTATGATGCAGAGGTGGTCGAAGATTTTGTCACTCTGGCTCAAAAGCTTGGCAAAACACCTGTGCTACTGCCGTTTAAACCAAATGGTAAGGCGTTGCACATCAAGGGGTTCTTAAGTCGTTTTGCGCGCGAGGCGAAATCCACTTCTGATTTCTTGTCGATGGTCGCAGATATTGGTATTCCGCTAGTGGGTGTGGATCCAGCTTTGGTACTTTGCTATCGCGACGAATATGTGGAGATCTTAGCGGATAAGCGTGGTGACTTTGATGTACTCACTGTTCATGAGTGGTTATTGCCATCGCTCGGTGACTATGAAGCGCGTTCTGCAAGTGAAGAAATGTGGTATTTATTCTCTCACTGTACCGAGAAAACCAAGATGCCAAATGCTGAAAAAGAGTGGGGTGCTATCTTCCAACATTTTGGAGCCGCACTTACTAGCGTACCTGTTGGCTGTTGTGGTATGGCGGGGACGTTCGGGCATGAAGTCGATAAGTTACAAATGTCTAAAGACATCTACGGTTTAAGTTGGAAGCCGAGGATTCAAGACTTACCAAAAGAGCGCTGTTTAGCGACAGGATACTCTTGCCGTAGCCAAGTGCAGCGTTTTGAAGGTGAAAAGCTCGCCCACCCATTACAGGCACTCGCACAAATTCTTTGAACTATTTAGCCCAGCAATTGCTGGGCTTTTTTCTAAACTAACAATGGAATTGTTAATAAGGAAAGCTATGAAATTTCTTGAGTTGAAAGTCCCACCAGTTGCTCTGTTTATATTGGTTTTAGTCGCCTCTTATTTCAGTGCTCAGCAGTTGAGTACAGGTGCGATAGGAATGCCGTTTAAGTTCATTATTCTTGGTGTCGGAATCGTTTTGAGCGGCGTTATTGGATTAGCTGGCATTTGGGAGTTTCGAAAACAGAAAACCACCGTTAATCCAATTAAAGTCGAAACCGCCTCTACCGTCGTTGATAGCGGGATTTTTGAATACACGCGAAACCCAATGTATTTGGGCCTTTTCATCTTACTGTTCTGCTTTGGCTATTTTTTCCAGAATATTTTCAGCGTCTCGCTGAGTTTTGCTTTTGTTATCTACATGAATCAGTTCCAAATCAAACCAGAAGAGCGAGCACTAGAGCAATTGTTCGGTGCGGAATATGTTGATTACAAACAAAAGGTTAGGCGCTGGGTGTAACAAACCTGCGTAAAGTAAAGCTACAAGGTAAAAATGTTATCATTTAATCGATACCTATCACACTTAGTTGTAAAGTTGGTTTTATATCTTCTTTTTATAAAATAGCCTGTCCGCATTATCAATATAAATAAAAGGCTAGGTAATGAAATTTGTTCAGGCTAAATGGTTGTCGTTAGGCTTCTGTGCTGTGGGTCTGTCTTCAACATCGGCGTTGGCAGATGTTTCAGCTCGAATTATAAACGGTAAAGAAGCAACACAAGGGAATTGGCCATTTATGGCTGCGCTAGTCTCAAAAAATGTGAACGCTTATGACGGTCAGTTCTGTGGTGCGAGCTTCATAGGCGAGAGATATGTACTAACTGCTGCTCATTGTGTAGACGGTAATGGCCGTGAAGATCTCGATGTGGTGATTGGCGTATCCAATCTTTCTACCTCTCAAGCTACACAACATAGATACGCTGTTGAGAATATTTATGTACATCAATACTATAACTCTATAGCCACAGGTAATGATATAGCGATTATCGAGTTAGTCGATAAGCCATCGGAATCTGTGGTTAATCTCGTTGACGGTTATGTTCGCGGTAACCTCAATGATGGTCAGATGCTAACTGTGATGGGCTGGGGAGATCAGGACGCATCAGATGATTATGCATCGAAGAGTGAGCTGTATCAGGTGGATGTTCCTTTAGTTAACCAGTATGAATGTAATAGTGTCTATGGCGTTGTTGGCAGTGATGCATTCTGTGCGGGTTACAAAGACGGTGGATATGACTCTTGTCAGGGTGACAGTGGTGGTCCAATCGTTGTGTCGACAAATGGAATATATGAACAACTGGGCATTGTAAGTTGGGGTGACGGTTGTGCACAGGCCAACGCTTACGGAGTCTATACTAATATTAGTTACTTTGATGATTGGATTAATGAACAGAAAGCGGGTTTTAGTTATCGTCAAATGGAAATGTTAGGTGCAAGATTATTGGCGCCGATCTCACATACTTTT
>NZ_JBQKUM010000130.1:0-5571 GCF_054968605.1 Pseudoalteromonas sp. G5_S1_14_S5
ATTCGCCGTCAAGATGCCAGTGAATTCTCCGCTATTAACGAGAACTGACTCACTCACCGTTTGGTTACTGGCAATGAGTGTATTGATGTCATCAACGATAGTAACGAACAAGGCGACATGATCTATCGCCAAACTGTCATTTTCCATGCCATCATTGCTGAGTAATTCAACAAAGGTTGTGGCATCAATACGGCTTGGTAGAGCAAGGTAACGTTTAGTCGTCGTGTGGTCACTCACAGGATGGAAGAAGAAAGTCAATTCATTGGTGTTGACGTTTTCCATCTCAATAACGCTGGTCAAACCGTAATTGCTGTCGACCTCATACAAGGTATGCGCCTCATCGCTCGCCAATTGTAAATAGATATAGGTCTTATTATCATAGCTTGAGCTGGCTGTAGCCGAAGGAGCGGAGATGTCATACATCGGATAAACGCCCTCTCCCGCTATATTCGCAAGGAAGACGGTCACATCAAAGTCATGGTTAGCCCAAGATGTGTCAGGATAACAGCCGTAATCGGTCGATTTAAAGTCGGCACCCACGGCAAGATACAAGGTGTGCGCATATTCGCTGTTATCCGGCCCGCTACAGCTACTCGCTGATTGACTACTTGGCCAGTTTGCGGCGACATCATTTGGACGAACAGTAATATCACCAGGCAAGGTAATAGTACCAACCTCAAGTACGCCATCGCGAACATAGGTACCCGAAGCAGGATCATCGAGATTTAAGACGGTATCACTTGAGCTGCCTGTGGACCCGCCATTATTTGTACTGCCAGCGCCTAGCGTGTTGTAAGTGCCTGATGTATCGACTGTGACGCCTGACATGTCGGTGCCCACTGGCACCATCACAAGGTAAACATCGTTAGTAATTTCATTAAACTTACGGTCAATAAAGACAAAACCATTTGGATTAAAGTCCGTACCTGCAATGTCCATAACTTTGCTGTAAGCCCAACTGCTATTTACGCTGACCAGTTGATACAAGGTGTAATTCGATGGCGCTACCTTGATGAACATTTTGGTTGGGTTAATAAAAAACGCACTGGCACTGTTTGCTGGCGGTGAAATTCGGTAGTGTGGCAATGCACCAAAACTAGGATTTACTGTGGTCGCCACCGTAAAGTTCGTGTCAGCATAACTTTCGTTTCTATAACAATTGTTATTATTGTTGCCATCAGGATTGGATTGAACCAGATAAATCATTTCATGTTTGTCATCTTCGCTTGGTCCAACGTTACAAATGTCATTAATGACAGTGCCGACAATACCACTCAATACTGAACTAGACAGCATGGGGAACGCGGATTGAATATTGTCTTCAACGCCATCGCCATCTAAGTCGGTATCAATACCATTTACAATGCCATCGTTATCCGTATCGAGATTACCCAAATAGACAGGGTCGTTTGGATCATCGGCTGCATTACCGTTATTTAGCTCCGTGATGTTATTGATACCGTCACCATCCAAATCATCAAAACTATCATCGACCCCAACATTTAAGCCAAAGATGGTTTCCCAGATGTCCGCCATGCTGTCATTGTCACTGTCAATGCTGAAATCAACATCGGTGGCATCAAGTGGATTGAGCCCGTTTTGGGTTTCGACAATATCGGCAATGGAATCACCGTCACTATCAGATAATGGGTCTGTATCATCCACATCATAGATTCCGTGTACACCATCTAAATCGCCATCATAAGCATTGGGATCTAATGGATCGGTATTTGCGCCTATTTCAGTAAGGTTAGAGAAACTATCGCCATCACTGTCAATATTTGCGCCATCACTGCTGTCTAGCGGGTTAAGATTCCAAGCCAATTCAAGAGCATCGCGTAAACCATCGCTATCGCTATCGATCATGCCATCACTGTTATCATAAGGATTAAGACCAGCTTGTGTTTCATAACCATCAGGTAGGCCATCGCCATCGTAGTCCGTATTCGCATTGAGCGGATTACTATCGTCCATATCCGAGACACCATCGGCATCATCGTCGTAGTCCATGTGATTTGGAATACCGTCACTGTCAGTATCTAAATCACCATTAGCGAGCGGCGAATTAGGATCGTTGGTATCGCTACCAAGCAATTGTTCATAGTAGTCACCATAGCCATCATTGTCGGTGTCGATAGTCGGATCACCATTGAGAGTAATGGTAAAACGCTGTAACGTGCCATTCGCACTGCTATAACCATAGGCGGTGCCATTTTCAACCCGCGGTTCATGCGAGCGACCGAATATGATGTTTTGACGCATACGAGTGAGTGGCACTAGCACTTGCAATTCTTTGTTGACCATCATGTAGGCACTGTAGTCATAACCATCGTAGGTGTGGAATTCCATCAAGAGTAAGATGACATTATCGGCAAGTTTCAAGGGTTTCAAGCGACTAATGTTGTCTTGAATATCGGTAAAGTCTGTTAGCCACACTACATTACGGTTGATCTCTTGACGATAAGCTCCCCCAAAATCGTAAAACGCCGTCGTTTCGTACTCGCCGAAGCTCAAGTATTCATTCTCACTGAGGTCTTTACCGGTTGCCACAACCGCGATATTACGAGATTTGTTGTGCGCTTGACCGGTTTCATCATTGCGAAGCCCGCGCTCACTAGTCATGAAGCTTAGGAATCGATCATCCATTTCAACCACACCAGCTAGCTCAGAATAAGTACGATTATCATTCGACCATTTATAGAAGGTCGTGGTCGGCGTCGATATTTCCGTATACTCATCAAACGTCACCCCCGCAGGATTGTTTGGCGAGCGACCATGCAAGGTTTTTATACGGAGTAAATTTTGAATATATCGCGTACTGTCATTCCATTGGAGGATATTAATGCCACGTGGATAAGCATCTCCAAGAACGGTAGAGATAAAGTTGCCTTGACCATCCACCATTAGCGTTCCACCAAATTGGTGTCCCGAAATTTGCCCCCATGATTTAACGAAATTAAGCGTGTTAGCATCATATACGTAAGCGCCGCCGCCTTGATGATTAAGGCCATCGCTCGGCGTCTGGGTATAAGTACGCAAGAGATTAAGACCAATACGGTCTCCCGACCAGGCTAACTTGCTTGGGTAATTACCTACTTTCCAAAAATTTAACGCCCCTTCACCGCTAGGACTAGTATTAAGCTCTTTTTCAACGATGGTTGTTTGGCTGTTTAAATTATAACGGACCAAACGGGCTGTAGTTGGGGTGACTCTGTCTGAAGCGCCGCCAGTGGCTGCTAAACCATACACAATATCGCCACTACCATTACTTGTTGCTGACAAAAGGTTCTCAGCCGATGCATTCGGTAAAGTGATTGTCCGATTATGCGTGCCATCGATATTAAATTCGCTGTAGTAGACTGCCATATTGGTTTGATCTTGCCATACCACACCGTCTTTAGTGCCATTGCTCACTGCAGAGTACGCCACTTTAGGCATATAGTTAGACGAGTGAGAATTTAAACTAGCGGCATAATCTTCATAAGGCACATACATATCTTCGCTACGACTATATGCTTCAGTAATGATGCGAAGCACTGGCGAGGTGTATTCCGTACGTTCATGGCTTGCAGACACAGCGGTAACGCCCAAACGTTCACCGGTAGCTAGGTTGTTCCACACCGTAGGCTCGGCATCGTCGGGATCAAGAATGCCGTCATGATCGGTATCAAAACTAGTGTTGTCCGTCGGATTAGAGCCGTCTTGGTATTCCACCAAATTGGTGAAACCATCACCATCCAAATCGCCACTTTCATCGCCAGCGGTTAATGGGTCTAAACCATAGGTGGTTTCAAAGCCATCTCCCATGCCATCGCCATCAGTATCGGATGTCACGCTGTAGCTGTTAACATCAACGGTATCTTGCACACCATCGCCGTCCAGATCGAGGTCTATACCGTCCTCAATACCATCACTATCAAAATCACTGTAAGGTAAGGTGAAATCAATACTAAACTGATAAATACCCAGCTCTTCTTGCGCTGAGGTGACATAACGCAATTTCACTACGCCACCATGATATTGAACCCCAGTCGGCAAGGCGCTGAAACTACTGCTGTCTAGCGAAATGTGGAAATAATTAACTGTATCAAAACTCGGCGATGGCTCACCTGGGGTGGTGACATAGTGCATCGCTGTTTGAAGTTGATTGTATATACGATGCCCTCTCAACATCACTGGATAAGCATTGCCCGAGGCATCTTTCACCTCTACCGTGAAACGGGTGTCGAGCTCGAAGGTTTCCCAAAAATTTGGTGTCACTGTTGCGCTAGGACCTGTTAAACCCGAGCCTGGCAACATGGCAACGGCTTGGTATTCGCTACCGGTGAAATGATTGGTGTAATCAAAAGATAAACGGTTATCTTGTGTAAGGTTCTCTACTGAGTAGATTTCCGCTGTTGTGGTTTGCGGATCGATCGCCGTTACTGGATTACTATCGGCATCAATGATTTCCATTTCTACCGTGTGTTGACCTAAGCTTAATCCTGTTAAAACCACGCTTGGATCTATAGCAGTTATCCATTCACCACCATCTAGACGGTAGCGCCAAGCATCAAAGTTGATGCGAGTAAAGAAAGATAAACGGGTGTCATCATTATTCAGTTGCACCAAGCTAAAGTTAGAAATCAGCTCACCGTAGATGTCCAAATCTTCTGGCACTGCCATGAGGTTCAACGCCGTAGTGCGCTCACTCACGTCTCGATTGATGAATAACCAGTTGTCATCGGGAATATCCTCGGCCTCAATGGTTTGTAATTTAGTCGCGACCCAATCACTACCATTTAAAGTCACTTCATAAATGTCGTACTTCACATCACGCGGCAAACGCAGCATTGGGTAGGTTTCATTTAAACGGAATCCCGTTGGTGCCAATTGATGTGGACCGATTTGATACAAAGGTAACGCGGTATTGAACTGATAACTGATCCCTTCGTTAACAGTATATTGCGTAGCACTGTAACCGGTGCTGGCAAAACTACAGCCGTAGCCAGCATCATGATAAACCAAAGCAATGTTACCCACCGTTTGGCTTGGGGAAGCACTGGCAGGACAACCATCAGTACTGCTTGTAATATAAGAAATAGGTAGACCATCAACATTACCTGCGAGTACCCCAGAATTAAGAGTGACATAGAGTTCGTTTTCATCCATTGTACCATCGCCATCTAAATCGGCATCCAGTGCATTGAGCACTTGGTCACCATCAGTATCTTGATTACCCAGATAAATTGGATGATTCGCATCATTCGGGTCAGTAAATTGCGCTAACTCAACACCATCGAAGATACCATCACCGTCGGTATCGACCGCATTGTCATTATTGACAGCCACAATCAAGGCTTGCGCTTCATCTGGTGTCGTCCAAGTGTTATTAGCCAGCGCAGTTTGATATTCATCGATCAAACTCGGTGCAAGGAATTGACTTGGTAACAAGGTTTGGATTTGCGTAATCGTGATATTCGCATTGGGGGTGTTTTGTAGGTCAATAAATGCTGTGGCGATGCTGTTCACGCTGGCGATGGTATTTTCAAGCGCTGTCAATGACGTTACCGCTTGATTAGCCAGTTCACT
>NZ_JBQKUM010000131.1:0-5557 GCF_054968605.1 Pseudoalteromonas sp. G5_S1_14_S5
GTTGGTTGCAATCGTGAATAATGATAATGTCGTTGACAGTGATGGTGACGGTATTTTAGATGGGGTTGAACTAGCACAATTTACCGACCCGAATGATGCCAATCATCCGATTTATCTTGGTCAAACCGATACAGACAACGATGGCACAGTGAATGGTCTAGATACAGATTTGGATGGCAATGGTACAGCGGATGAAAACGAACTCTACGTTACGCTCAATTCCGGTGTTCTTGATGGTAATGTTGACGGCCTGCCTATTCCTTACACGACAAATAAGACTGATGACTGTCCTGTCAGCGCTGCACCAACCCAAATGGTAGGCAATATTGCGCTTGTTTATTATGATGGATTGAATGCTTGTAGCTTTAATAGTGCAAATTACAGTGCTACCCAATATACGGTAAACGAAGGGATCAGCTATCAGTTCAACACCGCGATACCTTTGTATCAAATTGGCCCCTCTCAAGTGGCACCAACTGCATGGCGCGTGAATGAAGTTTATCCAATGCTGCGTTTGCCACGCGATGTGAAATACGACATTTATGAGGTGACGTTAAATGACAGTGATTGGGTCGCGACCAAATTACAAACTATTGAGGCTGAGGATATTCCCGATGATAACTGGCTATTCATTAATCAAGATGTGAGTGAGCGTACCACAGCACTGAACCTCATGGCATTACCAGAAGATTTAGATCTCTATGGTGAACTGATTTCTAACTTTAGCTTGGTGCAACTGAATAATGACGATACCCGCTTATCTTTCTTTACTCGCATCAACTTTGATGCTTGGCGTTACCGTCTAGATGGTGGTGAATGGGTAACTGCCATTGAACCAAGCGTGATTTTATCGGGGTTAAGCCTTGGTCAGCACACGGCAGAAATGGAAATCATTGATGCCAATGGCAACCGACTAACGGCTATTGATCCGCAAACCACAACTGCTGAAATTTACACGGTAGAGAACCTCACCCCTGATACTAGCTTATCTTTTGATTACACCAATCATTTCACCGGTAGCGAATACCTAGCGGTTGCGATCTTACCTGGTTCAGGTTTGACAGGTCCTAGCGAAACACTCACGCCAAATTGGTGGGATACCTCCGAAACCGAGACCCATTTCACGCTTGAGGTGAAAGATGCTGCGGGCAATGTTTATCCAGTGACCTTGAAAGGGCAACGTATTTACAATCAAATTCAAACCGCGATGCACTATGTCACCACCCCTGGTGAGGCATCGCCTGATTTTGATACAGTCAATTTTTTCCACATTTCACTCGATAGCGGTAGTTTAAGCGCCTTGCCGACGGGAACTCATTATAATGGTGGCGTGGCGACATTACGTTATGTCACTTCAGCACAAGAAGAGCTGGGTATTTATCCGTTCAGTATCGATTTCACCTTGCCGTACAGCGATTTTGATGGCGATGGTATTGAGGACGGTATTGACCCCGATCTGGATGGCGATGGTGTCGCCGATACACTTGATGTGAATAGCTACAGCGTGACATCCGATACTGATGGCGATGGCATGGGGGATGGCTTTGAAACCACCTATGGGTTTGACCCATTAATCGCAGGCGATGAGACAGGCGATTTGGATGGTGATGGATTCACCAACTTAGTGGAATACCAAGACGGCTCTGACCCAAGTGATGCCAGCAGCTTTGATACCGATCATGATGGCATTCTTGACCCAGATGACGCAGAGCCAACGGTATGGAATAACCTTGCAACAGGGGAACGCTTAGGCACCACTACCGTTTCAGCAACGCATGAACGTACAGAATACACTTCGCCAGTGGTGCGCATCATGATAGAGGCACATAGCCGTAGCGAAGATATGTATGTGCCTTATGAAGATTATGCCGCTAGTTTGGATTCCCACTCGTCCAACTATATGCCGAAAGTAGCGTACTCTGCGGTGAGCAATGGCACTAAAGACGGTGTGGTTTGGCAAGATCAAACCAATATGGCGGTCTACTACAGCGAATTTAACGCCGAAGGTACACATAACCGCACCATCAGTTTGCCAAATAGCGCTAATGAGAACTTATTGTCAGCGGCCAGTAATGGCAGTGGTGACATTGTGTATGGTTTAGCTGCCACTGGTGGCGCGGCCGATAAAGTCAGCCCGACTACAGCCCGTTTGGTCCGTTACAATTTAAATAGCCAAACAACCATCGTTGAAAAAATGCTTAATACTAGTACTAGCGGTACAGGTGCGTTGAATTTTTGGAAAGTAGGCAACTTCCCATCCAAATTAGCGTGGTCAGGTGACCGTATAGGTATGAATCTTTTACGTACCCTTACTCGTGGTGGCGATGGCTTAAATCACCAAAGTGGTGGTGCGTACATTTATGATGCGAACAATCTCGAAATTGCCAGAGCCTGGGGGCAGATCTCCGGCCACCAATTTGGCTCAACATTGATGGTCGACAGTCAAGGTAATTTTAACACGTTGATCTTAGGCGATAACTATCCGCGGGGTATCAACTTGGTGCAATGGAATGATTTCAATCGCCATACCCAAGAGTTGCTTCGATTAAAAACTGAGCATGGGAAAACCGCGAAAAATGGTATCGAAGAATACACCGAGATCTCAACGCCAACGACGACCTATTATAAATGGTCAAACGACAATCGGACTTACTCAGAGCTAGGTGGCGTAGTAGAAATGGACGATCGTCTCCTCAGCTTTATGATGAGTGAGCGTGGCCTTAACAATGCCGAAGTCGGCAGAGCCCACAATAAATCACGTAACATCGCTGTGGTTGCAACCGCGAAAGATGTCGCCGACGGTGAGTACCTCACCTTTGGCGAATATGAAAGCAGTGATTTTTACAGTTTCGGCGGAGGCTATGCCTTGCTTGAAAACCGTTATGTCGTATGGTTGACGGATTTCACCGACATCAATGAAAATGTCACGCGTGTTAAACCATTGAAACTGGCGGATAACGTAATTTTGCTCTTGATGGAAATCCATACCTTTGAGGGTTATGACTACAGCGCTTACATGATGCTCAACAAAGACTTGCAAGTGCTTGTGCCGCTGACGCGTATGCGCCAAGACGTGATCTTCGGTCGCTCCGATGAACTGCGTGTTGAGAATGGCACCGCCTATGGTTACAGCAGTACCGATGGCAAGTTACAGCGCTTTACCATCAGTCTCAATGGTGACCCGACGATTGATAGCGATAACGATGGCTACGGCGACTACTACGAGCAACTTTTAGGCAGCGACGCCAACGATCCGAACTCACCGTTAATGAATGGTGATCTAGACACCGATAGCGACGGCATTCCTGATCACATAGATTATGACGATGATGCTGATGGTATCTCGGATATGGATGACAGTGCGCCACTTGACCGTAACTCAGATTATGACGGTGATGGCTTGAGTGATGGCTATGAAACCGATAACGGCCTTAATCCGATGGATGCTAGTGACGGTGGTGTAGATAGTGACAGTGATGGCATTCGTGATGCGGATGAAATGTTGCTTGGCTTAAATCCGAATGATCCTAATGATGGCAAAGACGCCGATACTGATTTAGATGGCTTCACTAATGGGCAAGAGATCCTTGTTGGCACCAACCCACTGGATGCCAATTCCTATGACGGAGACGGGGATGGCGTTCTCGGTATAATTGATAGCGATGACACCGATCCCATGACAGACAATGACGGAGACGGCATTGCGGATAGCGTTGAAAAACAAGCGGGCTTTGATCCACACGATCCCCTCGATATTGATTTCTCTATCGATGAAAATAGCGATGGCATTGCTGACGTGTGGGCAACCTTGCAAATGGGATTACCAGCGCAGGGGATCATGAATGTAAGTGCTTGGGCGCAACATCAAGCCCAAACGGCAACCACGCCAGCAGTGGTCGTGACAGATTTTATTAATCAACCAAGTCAACGTTCCATCGATCTGACCGCATTAAGTGGGGAAGTGTCTTACGAGTTCATCGTACATTTTGCAACGGACCGTTCTAATTCATTGGCGATACTGGGTTTGAGAAATAACAGTATTGGACTCAACACCGTGTGGAGCTTACGTTTTGAGCAATATTCAAGTAACGGTAAGCTCGGTGCGACCAAATATGGGGCGGCTGACCATACGTTTACGGCGGTGAATGGCCAATCTATTGATTCGCCTTACGGTGACCCAGTCCATATTGTTTTCCTTGCACGAGGCAGTAATAGCGAAGTCTGGGTCAATGGTGTTCAAGTTGGGCAAATCAGTGGTCAACCTATGCTGATCAACGATCCCGCTGCACCACTCGGTATCAACGAGGGTAACGTCCAAGGCAGTGAAGGCATATATGGCTTTGCTGCCCATAACCGCGCTCTTTCGGCTGATGAAATTGCAGAAGGTTATCGTAAAGCCTTGAGTATTTACGTCGATACCGATAATGATGGAATTTATGATGTGATTGACCCTGACGATGACAACGATGGTTATCTCGATAACGGGGATCAAGACACCAGAGGTTATGGTACCGGTCAAGTGGTTTCTACTGTGCTGAATGACATCAATGATTTGCTTGCTAATAACCAAACCATTGATGAAGCCCTATTAATCGATAGCGGTAAATTTAACAGCATCATCAGCACCAACATGGCGGCCTATAACGCTGAATTTACCCGCCTAGGCAGCTTAACGACCTTGACACAAGTGCAAGGGTTGATTGATGGCGTGAATACTTCTGTAGACACAATGACAGCGATTGTCGGATACGCGAATACAAATGATGCCAAGAACTTAAGCTTCGCGGATTTAAGCAGCGTGATGGGCTTAACTTCGCTTGACGCGAATAATCATGCGTACTATAAAGCCTTGATTGCTTCAGATGTTGGCGATAACGTAGATACCGCAGCCAAATTACAAATACTGATTGATAGCGCTAACCTCAGCCAAACGCAAATCGATAACATCAGCCAATATGCTGCTAACAACAACGCTCGTGACTTAACCATCGCTATGCTGCAAAGCATTGTAGGTTTGATAGTAGACAGTAATAACCTGTTTTTCTATAAAGAGTTTGTTGCCGACAGTACCGCTTCGTCAATTACGGATTTAGCCAGCTTGCAGCTTGTCATCAGTGATGCTGATGCCTTTGCTCTTGATCCACAATGGGCAGTGACAGGGCAAGCGGTAGCGAACAATATCAGTGGAGCGACAGTGCGTGTGTTTGCAATTGAAGCGGGTGCCAAAGGCACTGACATAACTCACACGGCTGGTACCACTGATGCAAACGGCGCCTTCAGCATGACGATTGTGCCAACGCCGCTTCCGGTAATGATTGAAATTACTGGCGGGTCTTATCAAGATGAAGCCACCGGCAATACCTTAACCAACAACACATTAACGAGTGTGCTACCAGAAATCGCTCGTCGCGATGTGGTGACGGTCTCGCCGCTCACTGATATTGCTGCCAAATTGGCTGCTGGTGATCTAATCGTGGCGGGTATCAACGCAGCGAACGCATTGGTTGCCAGCACCTTCTTAGATTCGACTAATCCTGATGATGTGTTTGCGATTGCA
>NZ_JBQKUM010000132.1:0-5554 GCF_054968605.1 Pseudoalteromonas sp. G5_S1_14_S5
TATGGTATCTGGTTGATTATAAACAGCTGAAAAAGCTTCTGTCACATGCCCGAAAAGATTTGGTTGGTTCTTTTTTATCTGAATGGTGAAGTCACCATTCTTTTCCGTGATTTGCGCCATTGTTGGTGCTAAACAATGCAGCGAGTCTAAAGTGACTATTGCCTCCTTTAGTACTAAAGCATCTAGAACATCACGAGATAAACTGATTTCTTTACCTTTGCCATGAGTAGATTGTTGATAAAGCATTAGTCCACTTTCAACATCATACGCATTGACAACGTGTAACATGCTTTTTAACCCATTTGTTTTAGTTCCACGTAAAGATTTACCATCTATTGCTAAAGCCGATTTTTCTGTTCGAGTTCGTTCAGAATTCAACCATTCAAACAAGGCATCGAGTAAAGCATCACTATCTAATGCACTGATAATGTTAGCAATGCAGTGTCGTTTGGGAATACCATTTTCAAATCCTCTATATTTTCTCAACCAGTCAATTTGGCTTTCACCAAATTCTTGAATGGATTTCCATCCTGCTGCACCACTGAGCACAGCAGAAAATACTAGAAAAACGACATCAACTAAGTCGTGTTTAACGTTAATATCATTTCGTGGATCAGGTATGCGGTTAAGGCGTTCAAGAAGTGTCATTTTGTAGGTCGAATAGTAAATAGATAATGATCCGATCAACAAAATCAGGATTAGTTCAGTAGAAAATAAAGAATATTTAATCCTTTGATGCAAGTGAACATAAATTGACCGCACCGTTTAGCATTCAATCAATTAAACCCTAAAAACCATGTGAGATCTCGCCCTGGGTGAACACTTACATAAAATCGAATGGGTTGCGGGAGAAACGTTGAATTACCTTAGCTTTAAACTACACTAAATGTAAATTCTTAGTAGTTAGTATATAAACATTATTAATGAGCAATGTTTATCTTATGATAAGGGTGCTGGAATGGATAGAGTTCGAATTCAAGCTGCAATTTTTTTTAAATATCTCATTTTAACTTTACTCGTAGCATTTTTTTCACAACCCGCATTTGCATCAATATCTAAAATTAATGATTACGCAATGAAAACCAGCGGTGCCGCTGAGCCCACATTGTCGGACTATACATCAGTAGTCACCATTAACCATACCGGGATAGTCACGGAGTTAAATCGTTATTTCGAAATAGGATATGCTTTTAATCACTGGCCGAGTAATGATACCGATGCTAACAAAATAGTGTACCTGCAGGACATGGTTGATGGCTTTGAGGCTATATATGCCTGGATAAATGGCTTACCGGGGGCATCACGACCTACTGTCGATGATTATGTGAAAGCAAGGTTTGATCAATGGGCGGATTTTAACGCCAGCACCATCGATTATATTAACGATCAAGTCGGCCCTCACAATAGCCAGCTGCAATTAGCGAACCAGTTTAGGTGGATCCTTGATTACTATGTTGAAATCTTAGATTACACTGATGGTTCTAGTTTTCGTTTTCCTGGACCTGGACTTGAGTACAGAACCTATGGTGCCCTAATTTATGGCAAAACTCTGAACTCTTGGAGTCATCGCATATGGGGGAGTGAAATGCGTGATTTATCGAGAGATTTGATGTTGACATCCCTTGATCAGATTCGAAAAATTGGTTACGTATATTTCAGGATTTATGAGTACGCAAGAGGTGCGTCCACACCATCACCGACTCTGACAGATTACCATGACATCGGCATTACATATCTCAGTACTCAAGCTGAGCTTGACTCACTGAATAATGCTGTTCGTGCATTTAAGCTGAAAACGATAGATGAAATTGAAAGTGTGGCAAGACTGTTCAATATTCAACTTGAACACCCAACGCCTTTCGCTCAAGGTTCAACCGTATCACTTACCTTATCGGATGGAGCAAGATTTGGTCAAACTCAGATCGATTGGTATCGATTTGATGGTGCGAATGAATTTTTGCTGCAAAGCGATCAAAAAACCCTTTCAATACAAAGCGGACAACTGCAACCCGGTGATCGCGTATTTGCACGAATAAACGCGGGCTCGAAACAATATGACTCTAAGGTATCGGGGGAATATATAGGGGACTCAGGTAGCACAGTTGACATTGCCTTGACCCACAATCAGAGCAACGCTTATGCGCCATCAGGACAAACACTTGAAATAACCAATGCATCACTTTTAGTAAATGGGTTAGTGGTGACTGCTAGTGCGCCATCTTACCAGTGGTTTGCGTTTGATGAGTATGATGATTTTGGGCAATCTCGCTTGTCTTTAATTAGTGGGGTAGCACTGCAATCACTGTCTACCAATAGCCAGTACACAGTGAATAATTCCGAACAGGCGAATTTTTATGCTGTTGAGGTCACGTTTAACTATCTTGGTCAATATCATAGTAAAGTTCTTACATTTCCCACCACTCCAGCTCTACTACGTTATCAAGACGACGACATTCAGTTTTACGAGAGCTTGTTGTTTAATGACTTGAATTTAAGTTCAAACTTGAAGGTATGGCTAGATGCTACGGATGAAAAAACGCTATTTTCAGACTCTAGTTGTAGTGTTCCAGCCAATGATGGTGACCCTATTGCCTGCTGGCAAGATAAATCTGCAAATGCGGCGCATTTTTATGATTTGAACTCTAACGACCCAGGTGGAGTAGGGGCTGATGCAGCGAGAGATTATGGTTTGCCCACGTATATCAACAGCTACGATGATTTTTCAGGTGCCTCAGCGGTAAGTTTTGACAGTGCAGATCTGGAATCGTTGGCACACCAGTTACAATCATCTGATTATTGGGACGGTGATTTCTCAGTGGCCATGGGCATGATGCCCAATAAAGATATACTGAATCCTTTATCAGGAAGCAATATATACCACTCGGTTTTCAGCACTAATGTGGCCACATCCGATTTATCACGTTATCACGTTAACTATACTTCAAGACTTAGTCAAGTTTTTGAATATTCAGGAACTCAAAGCTTTGATGGGGAGCAGAGTGCACTCTTAAGTAAAAAAATTTATAAAGCTCAATATGAGTATCCACGCGTTCTTTCAAGCAATAACGAATGTAAGTTAAATGGCAGCCCCACCACAGAGGTAGTGTGTACGTCCATTGAAAAAAGGAATGGCGTTGGTTCTTCACCTATGCAGGCTATCCGTGATAGTAATGTAGAGCTGTTTAAGAACTACGCTCTCAACACACCGGGTTTATATCTAGAGAATGAATTTGGTAATACGGCGTTTCAATCGCTGATGATTTTTGATAAAGAACTAGATGAATGTGAGTCATATATAGTTGATAAGTATTTAAGTTTAAAAATGGGGTCGACTTTATCTTCGAACCTGATTATTTCCCAATCCGCATCTGGTTTTTCTTTTGAAAAAAGAACATTAGGTTTTGATATGCAACCTTCTTTTGCCTGTAAACAGGATATTTTCCTTAGTCAAGCATCATCGGGTTACATGGATGTTAGCTTTGAACTAAACAATCCTTCAGTGAGTGATTACGACCTTATAGCCCGCGATGAGTATTTGATAGTTGGTCACAATGGCGCTGATGTTGCAAGCCCTGTAGATATTAGTACCATGAGCTCTCCGCCTTCGTTGCCGGCTAGTTCGAGTGTCACAAATGTACTTGAGCGTAAGTGGCTCGTGAATTTTAAGTCTGCCTCTGGTGTTGCTGACCCTATCAAACAGATCAGTCTCAAATACGATTTTACCCTTGGGGGGCTCGATCTATCTGCACTAAACTATCCCAAGCCTTATCTAGTTATCCAACGTGGTAGTGGACCCATAGAAATTGAGGGGCACTACCAAGGCGCAGATTCTATTGCTTTTGATCCCATTGATTTTCAGCACCGTGATACCGTTCAACTTGCCTTCAATACAAATGTTGCTAATACCGCCCCAATCAGTAGCAACCATTCGATTTTTATCGATAGTCCGCACGCTTTTTCCGCCAATGATTTTGCTTTTAGTGATCCCGATAACGATGCTTTTCACCAAGTTCGTATTACGGGCGTACCGACACAAGGCACATTGACGTTTAATGGTTTGCAGGTAAACAACGGCGATGAAATATTAGTCAGTGATTTAGCCGATTTGAGTTTAAATTTTGATAATACGGCTACCTTACCTTTTGGCCTGAAATACCAAGTTTCAGATGGAATTCAATGGTCGAACGAATCCGACTTATCGATTAATCAACTCAAGATTCATCACCAGCTTTCTCCAAAGCATATGACATATCGTGTGCGTGACGAGTTAAGCATTCATACTTTAGCTGAGTTGAACTACCAGCCCTTGTCGGTCAGTGTCGCCTATGTGTGGTGGACGGTAAACAGTGGTAATAATATCGGTCAATATTATGACCCAATTCAGCACACAGCATTATCTGTTGAGGACAGCTACACCATCTCCTCGTCAAGTATCGGTAAGTACCTGTTAGTCCAAGCGGAATATACCGATGCTATCTCAGGACAAAGTGTGAAAAGTATTCTTCCGATTGGATTTATCGAAGTCGCTGATGCACCGACACGTCCAACAGTACCTTGGGCCAGTCAGTTAAATGTCAATAGCCAATATGTGTATGAAAGTTTAATCATTGAGCCTGAGCTGGCACAGCGCGATGACAAAGAAGTATTTCCGCCGAAAGTTGAGTATTGTTTTTACGACGAAGATACTGGTTTAGAGTTGCAGGCGTGTGGCGTAGCAGACACGTTTTTGGTGACGAGCGCCAACAAGGACAAAGCCATCCGAGTTGAAGCGATTTTGACGGATTCAAATAGTCCGACTATCGAGCCGCAAACATTAACCGCCTATCTCTTCCCAAGTGCAACGTCCAACAACTTAAACTTGAGTCGTCCGGTCATTTCGCCAACTCGGGATCTTACCTTGAACAGCACCATTAGTTTAACTTCCGAGCCACGCTTTCAAACACCCGGTACAATGTTTCAGTGGTACCGCTATAGAAATGGTCTGTACACCCCGATCAATGGGGCGATTGGAGACAGTTATACGATCTCCTGGCCTGACATGAGCGCAACGATTCTGCTGCAAGTCACCGTGGATGATAATGGTACCATGGTGCCAATTGAATCAAACATGACTGAGAATGTAGAATATCAATTAGCGGTTGATATGGTGTTAGGTCATGAAACACCATTACATGTCTATGATGAAATCACCATATTGAATAAAAGCGGTGTAGAACAAGCTGTGCAAGGGGTCTTAGCGCAAAATGGCAACTTTGAGGCTAGTTATACCTGGCAGTACAGCCCTGATAATGGCATCAGCTGGTTTGATCAAGCGACGTCTAGTTCTATTAACCCTTTGATTCTTTTGGATAACAATCGAATTTATCGATTGCGTTTAGTTATTGGTGATGGTCTAGCACAAGTAGTCGTTTACAGCAACAATTCACCCGCCGTACAAAGCGGTCTGAGCTATAATATTGACTTTGAGCCATTGAGTGCTCCTATTGAGGATGTATCTTATGAAGTTTATTCCCAGCTTACTTCGTCAGCGAGCACCAGTTATGACTCTCGTACC
>NZ_JBQKUM010000133.1:0-5543 GCF_054968605.1 Pseudoalteromonas sp. G5_S1_14_S5
GTTTTTGGTCAATGTTTAAATTTTTAGATTTTATATTGATAAAGTTGCCTATGAGTCATTTGTCTTAGGTTATTTGTTAATAAGAGAAGTTAACTCCAGTCTATCTTCAGATGGAGGTAAGTTTCAAACGATGAGAGGGTCACTTTTTGTTTTAAATGATAGTTTCATCCTTGCGTTTGTTTATGGAATTGGTGTTCTTTGGTCAATATCTGTGGTTGTTGGCTAGATTTGCGGTACAACACTGAATATCGAGCCAACTATTTCAATTCATACGTTGGATGGGTGTTACCATTACTTTGTAAATCTGTTAAATACCTTTATATAAAAAGATTTTACACCTTATATGCATCCCCTATTTATTGCATTAAGCATACCCCTATAGGTGTGCTTTTTTTTTATGTAATAAATAGCTTTCTAATATTGTTTTATCGTCAGTTGTACTTTTTTTAATGTAAGAAGGCATACAAATGTTCGGAAGTAAGAGTAAGAAGATAAAAGACTTGTCGGAAAGGTTGGAAGTTACATCTAGCCAAATTGGCGCTATTACTAAATTCATTCCAATCATCGAGTTTTCACCTGATGGTAATATCCTCAATGCAAACACGTTATTACTGGATATTCTTGGTTATACACTTGATGAAGTTCAGGGCAAGCACCATTCGAATGTTTGCTTTCCTGAGGTTTCTAACAGCCCCGATTATAAAAATTTTTGGAAAGATTTAGCTAGTGGGCAGGAGAAGCAAGGACGATTCAGACGAAAGCATAAAGATGGCCATGAAGTATGGTTAGAAGCGACATATTTCCCGGTAGTAAAAAGTGGCAATGTGGTGAAAGTTATGAAAATCGCCAGTGATGTGACCCTGAAGCATCAACAAAGTACATCTCGCCTCAGTATACTCGACGCTTTAGACCGCTCACTCGCAACTATTGAATTCACGCCGCAGGGGAAGGTTATCACCGCAAATGATAATTTTTTATCAACGGTTGGTTATCATCTTGATGAAGTTAAGGGTCAACACCATAAGGTTTTTTGTCCTGAAGAAATCCATTCTGAACTCGTGACTTTTTGGGGGGATTTACGTAATGGTCACCCAAAAGTAGGCAGATTCCAACGTAAAACAAAATTCGGGCAAATACTGTGGCTTGAGGCATCTTACAACCCAATATTGGCGGAAGATGGCAGTGTCCTTAAAGTGATTAAGTTTGCTACTGATGTTAGCGATCAAGTGGAGCGGAATGACGCTGTTTCAAGAGCGTCAGAAGTGGCTCACAGTACTGCAGTTGAAACCGCACAAATAGCCAAGGAAGGCATCCTGCTATTAGATAGCAGTGTGCAAGTTTCACACTCTATTAGCTCTCAGGTCAATCAAGCGGTTATACAAACAAGCGAACTTAACCAACGTTCAAGTGACATCGCTGAAATTGTAGGAACCATTAAAGCTATCGCAGAACAAACTAATCTTTTAGCTCTCAATGCTGCAATAGAGGCGGCGAGGGCCGGAGATAGTGGTCGAGGTTTTGCTGTTGTGGCTGATGAGGTAAGGCAGCTTGCTGCGAGGACTGCGCAATCAACGGGTGAAATAGAAAATGTGGTATTGAAAAATAATGCATTAACAGCAGATGTTATGCAGTCAATGGAGGAGGTAGCCAAAATTACGGATGAGGTTAAAGATAGAATTACTCAGATATCCGCAGTAATGGACGAAATTTATAATGGTGCAGAGAATGTCACACAAACCGTAGGGAAACTGAATCTGGCATAAGTGTGATTGATACTCGAAGAAAAATTTACTAAGAATGTTTAATTTATAGGTTGTTTTTTATGAACAAAGTTTTAATTTTCAGTGGTCTAGTCGCAATGTCATTGGTGGCAAATTCGCATGCTAGCGATAATGTCTCTGGCTTCTATTTAGGAGCTGGTTTGGGTACAACTGGAGCCGACATCGATTATGTCAATGAGAGTACTATTGATGAGAGTGGCGCAACATATAAGATTATCGGTGGGTACCAATTTAACCGCATCGTCACTCTAGAAGCCCAGTACACTTCGTATGGAAAGGTGGATTTCAGGGGGGCCACTGTGAAAGGCAAAGGTTTGAGCACTGTCAAAGGTTATCGTTGGGATAAAGCCACTTCATTTTCAGTTGCCGCGAACCTCGGTTATACATTCGATAACGGTATCAGACCGTTTGGTATTATTGGTTTATCCGCGCTTACATTAAACCAGTCAACAAAGGTTTGGGAAGATAGTGGCTCTGCTCTACGTGTCGGGTTCGGTGTCGACTATACGCCTGACTTTTATCCTTCGATGACTTTTCGTGCTGCCATTGAGGCTGATGGCTTCACGCTTGAAGATGATTACTACCGAGATGCGGATGTTACGTTAGGCTCAGGGTATGTAGCAGCTTACTATCGTTTCTAGTTTAATGTGTCGGTATATCGATTTAAATAAAACACGCGATACAAAATCATTAAAAAGAGCAACTTATAATACAAGTTGCTCTTTTTCTCTCTACCCTGTTTCCAATAGACTAGGCTCGACTGTTAGCAGAGCCTTTAGTAAGAGTACTTAAAATGTCAAAGTTGGTCTGTGTTCTTTACTGAATCAACAGCTTCGGTCTCAACGTTTTTACCAGCGATGTGCGCGTAAGGCGTACCAAGAACCGTTTTCTCGCCATTTTGCATCGTGTCGTCGAACTTGATTGCATCTTTCGCAAATAAATTGATCACGGTTGAGCCCAGTTTAAAGCGACCCATTTCTTCGCCTTTCTTCAAGATGATCGCTTTATCACCTTGTGCAGGGTAATCCCACTTGTAAACCGAGTTGCCACGAGGTGGAGTAATCGTGCCAGCCCATACTTGCTCGATGCTACCTACGATAGTCGCACCAACTAATACTTGTGCCATTGGGCCAAATTCCGTATCAAAGATACACACTACGCGCTCGTTACGTGCGAATAGGTTTGGAACGTTCTCTGCCGTTAGCGGGTTTACAGAGAAAAGGTCACCTGGAACGTAGATCATCTGACGCAGTGTACCGTCACATGGCATGTGTACGCGGTGGTAATCACTTGGAGATAGGTAAAGCGTTGCGAATTCACCATCTTTAAACTCTTCAGCAAGACTAGCATCACCACCTAGCAGTTCACGTGCAGAGAAGTCGTGGCCTTTCGCTTGAATCAGCTGACCGTCAGTGATTGGGCCAAATTGGCTTACGCGAGCGTCAGCTGGGTGAACGATAACAGAGTCACCTGCAGCGATAGGGCGCATGCCCTCTTTCAATTCACGTACGAAGAATTCATTGAATGTTTTAAAGTGTTTTGGATCGCTATGTAGCGCTTCATTCATGTTCACTTTGTATTGTTTGATGAACCAATTGATGATCGCTGTCGTTAAGCCGCCCGCTTTAGCAGACGCCAGTTTGCCGACTAGACGAGTTAGTCCATGTTGTGGAATCCAGTACTGCAATCCAACTTTAATCTTATCCATTGTATTAATTTTCCAATGCTATGTGTTTTTCAATTCAATCTGTCGATGACGATTTAGGGCGCGAGATGTTACTTAAATTCGCGCCAATTGTCAGTAACTGCACATATTTGTTCACAAAAACGCGATTAAAGGTCCGCTTTTTTGTTTCGTGAATACTGACGGTTGTCTTTGTTGTTGACCATGCTCTCAATGATGCGGTGGTAGTTTTCGAAGCGCAGTCGACTGATTTTGCCATCTTCAACGGCTTCACGCAGGATGCAGCCTGGATCGTCATTATGTTTACAATCACGGAACTTACAGCCGCCAAGGTAAGGCTTGAACTCAACGAAAGCTTCAGTGATTTCATCGGCTTCTAAGTGCCATAGACCAAATTCACGAACTCCAGGTGAATCGATTAGGTCGCCGCCTGAAGGGAAGTGGTACAAGCGAGCTGCTGTGGTGGTGTGCTGACCAAGGCCTGAGTTTTCAGAAATTTCGCCTTCTTCGATATCGAGTGTCGGCATTAGCGCATTCACTAGGCTGGATTTACCTACACCAGATTGGCCAACAAAGATGTTGATACGCCCTTTGAGTTCAGCTTCGAGCTCTTTGATACCGTAGCCAGACTTTTTACTCACGAACATCACTTTATAGCCGATCTTTTCGTAAATCTTCAGTGTCTCTTGATACTCAGCGATTTGCTCTTCAGTCAGTAGATCGACCTTGTTGAGTACCACAAGCGGTGCGATTTTTACTGTTTCTGAAGCAATCAAGTAACGGTCGATAATATTAAGTGATAGCTCTGGAAGTACAGCAGACACGATAACCATTTGGTCTACGTTGGCCGCAACAGGCTTTAGACCGTCGTAGTAATCTGGGCGAGTCAGCATTGAGGTTCTTGGCTCAACGGCTTCCACAACGCCTGAAATACCAGCCATCGATTCTAGACCTGCGCGCCAAGTCACTCGGTCACCAGAAACTAAAGTCTCGATACTACGGCGTAAGTTACAACGATGAACTTCGTTAGTTTCAAGATCTTCGATATCAGCATGTTGACCAAAGCGTGTAATCACAAGTCCGCTTTTGGTGGTACCAAGCATGTTCTCATCCCATTGGATTGAGTCTTCTTTCTTGAGTCGCTTGTTCTGGTTGCTACGTACGCGACGCACCTGACCTTTAGTTAACTTCTTTTTCTTAGCCACAATTTTTCACTTAACACATCTAACTTGATGATTGGGAACTCAAACTACGGTTGCTGGTGCCATTTGATTTCGATGGCCTTAAAGCTAGTTTGAGTATAGTTATTTGGGTATAGTACCTCTTTTAAACATAAACAAATAGGCGACGCCTTATGTCCTTTAGCGATCAGAACCTAATTTGGGTAGATCTAGAGATGACGGGACTGGATCCTGAAACTCATAAAATCATTGAAATTGCGACTATCGTGACTGATAGTGAGCTTAACATCCTTGCTGAAGGACCTGTTTTGGCTATTCATCAACCTCAGAGTGAATTAGACAAAATGGACGAATGGTGCACAACGACGCACACTGGCAGTGGTCTAGTGAAGCGAATTCAAGAAAGCACCATCACTGAGCAAGACGCTATCGAACAGACGATCGCGTTTCTTGAAAAGTGGGTACCAAAAGGTAAATCGCCGATTTGTGGTAACAGCATTGGCCAAGACCGCCGTTTCCTATACAAGCACATGCCTGAATTAGAGGAGTACTTCCACTACCGCTATGTAGATGTTAGTACGCTTAAAGAGCTGGCTCGTCGTTGGAAACCTGAAGTCTTAGATGGTTTTTCTAAGTCAGGAAGCCACTTAGCATTGGACGATATTCGCGAGTCAATTGCCGAGCTGCAGTACTACCGAAAAACAATTATTAACATCTAGCCAGATAAACTGATCACGTTTGTCTAACTTTTCAGGGACATAAGAGCTGATTTTTTTTCAAATCTGTGTGCTTTTACAGCAGTTGAATAAAAAGTTTCGTAATTTTGCATTAAGGACTTGCATCACAAAAAAATGCTCTTATAATTCGCAGCCCTGAACGGCGAAAGACGTTTTCAGA
>NZ_JBQKUM010000134.1:0-5451 GCF_054968605.1 Pseudoalteromonas sp. G5_S1_14_S5
TATTTAACGGCCATAATACGGGCGTCGTGACCCAGTTTATTGAGTCTTCTTGCCCAATAATGTGCACCATCACACGCTTCAACGCCTATACACATGAGTGGCATATTTGCTATTGTAGTCAGTAGTTTAGATCGATTACTGACTTATGAAGTATGACTTTACCGTTTTGGTCTACGGCATGAAGATTAAAGTGGTTTTTAGCTAGGTCGATACCGCAGAAATAAGAATAATTAGACATGCTGCCTCCGGTGCAATTAAGTACCACATAAGTGTGGCATATCCTCTGTAGGGGGAATCCATGTCATTCGTTATGAATATTGGAGCATCTATGAAAGATGACATTCGATACTTTAAACAAAAGCTTAATGAAACTTACGATATCAATGTCACTGATGTTTCTGCTCTCTCGAGTATACATGAGTTGTATCAACTCACGACGGTCTACGGTGAACAATATGTTGTTAAGCTTTATAGAGCTAGTCATTGCTCTTTGTCGCATTTGACGTCAATGACCGAGTTCAATTCTAGCTTGAAAGCTAATCGAGTTTCTGTAACCGTCCCTGTCCCAGGAGTTGACGGTAAGTATGTCCAGTATATTGATGATATGTATGCAGTGTTAAGCCATTTTGTACATGGGGATACGGTGCCCACTCTCAATTCTTCTCAATGTTACTTATTTGGCCTAGAGTGTGCTCGGCTCCATTTAAAACAGAGCAAGCACGATTTCCCACCTAAAAAAACCGAAGAGTTGCTCACTTTACCTTTACTCAATATCAGAGCCGGTTATAGGCACAAGCAAGAAGAGGTTGGGGTTATCGAAACCTTAGCTACGCAAGTGGAGGTCAACTTGTCTAAGTTTACTTTACCGGAGGTTTTGTGCCACGGAGATTTCCATTGGGGTAATGCAATCTTCTCATCAGAGCAAATCACGATACTTGACATGGATTTCTGTTGTAGAAGTTGGCGAATATATGACCCTGTAGTCTTCTTATGGAATCTTCTATTCACTCATAGTGACAACATTAAAGGACAATGGTCATCATTTCTGAGTGGTTATCAGTCAATCTCAGAGTTCTCTGAAGAAGAGCTTATAGCTATTCCGTGGCTTTTAATAGCTCATAATATTTGGCATATTGGTTTTATTGGCGAGGCTACAATTGATGAGTGGGAATTTGATGATTACTGGTTCGATCGCAAGTTCGAGTTGTTTGCGGTAATTAGAGATATTTATCTATAAAAATATTTATAACAAATTGTTCAATAGTGATTCGGCACGCGTGGCATTTTTATTATGCGTTAGGCTCAGTGGTTAAGATCTTAGGGCTCCCCACAACTAGCATAGAAGAATCGTGTAGATAGCGTGAAAAAGTAGGCAAATTCATTCTCATTTAGCGTGAAGGATCTGGCCTTAGCCGTAGAAGGCCTCAAAGCGATAAGTGCGGCAGCGTTCCGGTGAAAAGATGTGGGGACCCCTCAGGGTCTGGATGATGATGGTTTTCTTGCCATCATTGATGCCAAGCAAATGAAAGAGCTTTCGGTTCGGATGTCGAGAAAAGCTGCCGGTGATACTTTTCAACTCAGTCCTAATTGGGTTGAAGCGGTAATTGTTAACCTTGAACGCGAGGTAGAGCATCTTGAAGATACCAATTCTTCCTCGAAAGCGGCTGAGATAGAACGTACTATTGCAAAAATTAAAAAAGCTAAAAATAGCGGTAAGATCAAAACAGGAGTTTTCACCGTTGACAAAAAACAGGCGATATCTATATTACCCCTGTGATTATCAAAAACAAATAATAATGGAAAAGGGGGGAGGAAACTCCCCTCTTTGAAAAAAAATGAATATACTCCTCGCAGAAACTTCGGCTTTGGCAGTTGCCGCGAAGTTACGTAGTGAAATCATATTAAATTATGACTCATTACCGTCTGATGAACGCTACCTTCTCTACTCTTATGTTGCGAACGCAAAAAATAACGGATTCTTCGGCTGGTACTTATATGAAGATATCCACAGTTTTCGAGCTTGGTCATCGATCGCCGCTTATTTAATGTTTATTGATTCAAAGGATCAGCAGACAGATAGTATGCTCGAAGTGTTATGTTTTGCCTTACTTGGGAAAAACAAAGATCTTATCGATCTCGTATTAAACTACGATTATCGATTTTTAGATGACTCTTTTCTTGTTAGTGTTTATGACAAAGGAGAGAGTTTTCACCTACACAAGTTCGCACTGTTGCAGCAGTGGACGGCACTGCAAGATTACATCCAGTTACTAGAAAAAAGCTATTCAGAAGGGCGTTATAAAAATGTGGTGACGGAAAGTGTTATCAGCATCCCGTTTGATTTGAAAATGGAAATGGATTTCTACACCGCACTATTGGCTAAAGACCAAAAAGCCATGCAAACAGTGATCGATGCACTTTCTAAGCTGCAAAAAGCTAACCAATTAAGCTCAAATGTAAGCGAACGAAAACAATATTTGTTTTCTTCTACATCTTTTTTATTGAACACCGTTGCCATAAAGAACGGATTTGCACTTGATGTGTCTGAAGATGTGGTTCCAAATGCTTGGTTAGATAATGTCGATTATGATATTCAACCGACGCCTTGGCGAATGATGATTGAGCTGCAAGAGTCGTACTCTTTCTTTGAACATTCTAATATTAATATTGACTATAGTTCGAGTAAAGAACCTAAGGTGTTAGAAAATATCTGGATTGTATTACGTTTATCACAACTGCTAAATCTCGACTCACAAAAATCAGACCTTACTTGGACTCACGTTCTTAAGAATAGAGATATTAATCCGTCTGTTATCAGCAGTTTTGCAGCTTCGCTTTACTCAATTGATAAGAATGTAGATGTATTAAAGTTCGTAGGGGTAGGAATTAAAAACCATTGGCGCAATAGAGTCACTGCCATGGCAATTTATGATAACTTGGCTTGGAGTGATGCAGTCTGTGGCCAAATTTGGTTGCCTATTTTAGGAAATAATAAATCTATTATTCAATCGATTAGTACTTTCCCTAATGTTGATGAAGATTCTCTTTCTTACCAAGATCGAAAGTCGCACCAGATGTTTCTAGAGGATAGGTTAAAGATAGGTTCGAAAGTCCATCGCTTTTGGCTATTCCAATTAGCTTTAGCCAATGATTTTGATACACTAAAGATCCACGCTGAACAGGTATTGGAATCAAACGTCACCAAAGAAGCAAAAACGGAAGCCGAATTTTTTGTTAGTTTGTTAGGTGGAAAAACAGTGGAAATGACAGCATCAATTAACCAAATGCTAGTTGAATATAAAACAGGCCGTAGAAGTAATAACCACTTCGGAATGTCTAACTTTATTGCTGTTGATGCACTAGTTTGCTCATTGGTCGCTAAACAAAATGGTTTTGTCATCGACATTCAATCCCCATATGTGCCTCAAGCGTTGCTGGAACCAGGGCAACCGAGTGATGTTACTGGACTTATCACTTATGAAGGAGTCATGGACGGTGTACAGGAGGCTGTTAGTAGATTGAAGCGTTATTTCGATATTTTGTAGTTGCAGCTTTCTTAGGATAATTCATTCGATAGAGTTTAGTGGACATCCATCGTAGATACTTTTTATCTGTTGGTAGAGATGCGAAGGCAAAAGGTATGTCCTGCTAGTTATATATACTTGGTTATTGTGTGAACTTACGACCTATAGTTCCTATTAACTTAAATCGATCTCGATGTACAAGGTTCTAGCAGTCTTTTACTGGTGTTATATCAGTATTCCTAATGGGTGCAACTTTGCTTTTTCGCACTCTTTTTGGCTATTTATGTAATAATTATAGTTAATCAATAATTTAGGTAAGATGTGGGGGTCCCTCAGGGTTAAGGTGGTATGCGGTGGCTTAGGTATTGAGTGCCTCACACCTTAACAAGACGTAGGCAATCTTAGGAGAGGCAGTGTGCAACATTTTAGGGGTGCAAATCAGTAGTTCATTGTAACGAGCAAATTATCACCTATAAAAGAGATAATATTTCTTCCATCTCATATCCAAATTGTTGGGATTTACCCGGTGGCGGTCGTGAAGGGAACGAAACGCCAGAGGGTTGTGCACTTAGAGAATTTAAAGAAAAATTTGGTATCGAACTGTGTCCATCGCGTATTCATTACAAGCAAAAAGTAGAAAGTCATACAGGCTTTGGTTGTGCGTATTTGTGAGTTACGCGAAATTCAGTTTGGCGATGAGGGGCGATATTGGAAGCTTATGGACATAGAAACGTACTTAGCTCTTCCAGACGCTGTTCCATCCAATCAGCGAAGAATAAGGGGTTATCTCAACCTATGAGTTTGTATTGCTAACAAAAGACTGTGGTTTCAAGATACTTTTTCATACCTGATCTTGATGCAACTAAGTCATTTAAGCTAACAAGGTTTTGTCCAAAAGCGAGCTGTAGGTCATAGAAACACTGTTGCCAATATGCATTTTCGTGCCTATTATTAACTTGCTTACTTTTAACATCATCATGTCACCCATATTTTGCCCACTTTCTTAACTTCGATCCGTGGGCTTCTTTTCACTTTGTCATACCTTAAGTTATTCATGAATATCGAATATTCGATTTGCTGAAACTGATTTTTGTCCAAAGACGTGCAGGTGCCGTTCTCGGCAAACTGTGAACATCAGGCGATTCTGTCGTACCTAGCTAGTTGATATTGCGAAGCGCTGTTCTAGTTTCGAAGTACTTTTCAACTCGAAAACCTCGCGCCTCATACTCATACTGCAAGATTTTGATGGCTATCGCGAGGATAAGTATTTACACCTCGTTCATTCATTCCGCTCCCTATTTTTATTTTGTAACGTCACAAAAATTGCGACTAACCTTAAAAAACTAATAAACGATGTTCGGCGTCTGGGCCGACTGGGAAGTGCTTTTATATCTTTTCGTTGGTCTAAATAAAAACGGGTTTGTTTTACTTCAATCGCAACATGTCCAGGCGCTTTGTACTTAAGATATTTACCATATTCACTAACAATGGTTTTGGCGTACCTCTCGAAGTGTGGAAGGAATTCTTCAAGTTGTTTCGGCAAGATAATAGAAAAGCAGTTTCTATTCAGATCAAGCTTATTTTCTAACGCATCTATCCAGAACTCGATATGATTGAAGTACGGTGTCACTTGGCTCAAATCAGTAAGAAGCGCATCGTTCATAAACCATTTTATTTCTATGATTTGGTTTGATAAGTCGAGAATCTGAACAAACTTTATCAGCGTTAACGCTAGGTACTTATTCGACGTTCGGCGTCTTTTGCGCCAACTAAATCGATTATCGCTCCTCGAAGGAGGTTTAAATTAATACTGTTTGTTAATTCACCTTGCTTGTCATCAAAGGCCGAGACCCATTTTCAAGCTCAGCGATATTTGGCTTAGGTTGTGAACTATAATTAAAGAAGTGGCCCCCAATTTTCGGACATG
>NZ_JBQKUM010000135.1:0-5200 GCF_054968605.1 Pseudoalteromonas sp. G5_S1_14_S5
GTGATTGAGTGCTGATATCGCTAGTAATAGAGCAACAGAGTACTATTTACGATAAACTCATGCTTTTGATTTAAGCCGTAATGTATCAATGAAGTTAATACTCATTCGAGGGCTGCCAGGTTCGGGTAAGTCAACAAAAGCTAAATCTTATGACGCCTTGCATGTCGAGGCCGATATGTATTTTGTCAACGAACAAGGTGAGTACTGCTTTGACCCTAAACAATTACAACAGGCCCATGATTGGTGCCAGAACACCACCGAAAATGGTCTGAAGCAAGGGAAGGACGTTGTCGTATCGAATACCTTCATCAAACACTGGGAAATGAAGGCTTATCGTCAGCTTGCTCTCAAATACAAGGCGGATTTAGTGATTGAAGTTTGCCGAGAAAATTACGGCACTATCCACGACATTGAACCATCAGTGATCAGGCGCATGGGTAGAGGTTGGCAAGAGTAGCGCTACGCTGATGTCACTTTATAGGCTGGGTAACCCCTCATATTAAACTAACAAAACAATTCCAAGGTAACGATTGAAATGGCAAAACGTTCTGTTGTCGTAGAGATGACCTCTTACGGTATCTACTCCACGTGGGATTCTAAATCTAAAGAACTACCTAAAATCCAAGAGTTCACTACCACCGTTGACGCTGAAATCGACGTCGAGTTTGGCTATATTTTGAACATTAAAAAAGCCAAAGGCGAAAAAATCCGTTACTGCATTTATCACCCGGATATCACGACCGACAAAGGCGAAGTGCTTGAGCCGTTCGCTGGTGAAGAGTACGTTGGCAATAACGATTGGGATTTTTATCTAGGAGACACTATTTGGGCGCCAGTCTCAAACAAGATCGGCAAATGGCGCATGACGGTCGAACTTAAAGGCAACATCATCGCAGATAAGACATTCGACCTAGTAGCAAGAGACGAAGGTCAATTTTGGAAGCGTAGAGGGTTCTAGTCTCGAACTTCTAGACAAATCTAAATAACAAAAATGCCGAGTCCTATATGGGCTCGGCTTTTTGACATTAGCTAGAAGATGTTCGTCATCTAGCTTAGAAGTAAGATTATTGTGTTACATAAGCGACAACAAACTCAGTGATAGCAACCATGTCTTTCACTGCGATGTACTCTTCAGTGGTGTGAACTTTCGCCATACCAGTCGATAGGTTAACCGTAGTTAAACCTTTCGCATTGAAGTTGTTTGCATCGCTACCTCCGCCGGTGCGCTTGGTGTTTGCAGTCACGCCAAGCTTCTCGAACGCTGATTTAATTGAAAGAATGTGCGGGTGATCGTCTGCAATGACGAATGCATCGTAAGCACGGGTTGATTCAATTTCTACCTCAGCACCGAATTGGTTTGCGCTTTCTTCAAACATTGAGATCATGTGTTCAACTTGCTCGGTTAGCTTGTCGTCATTTAGTGAGCGAGCTTCTGCAACCACTTTTAGTTCTGGCATTACTATGTTGGTGGCTTGTCCGCCTTCAACAATACCCACGTTCGCAGTTGTTTCTTCGTCGATACGAAGTAGGTTCATTTTAGTGATAGCATCTGCCGCTACTTGAATTACACTGATGCCCTCTTCTGGTGCTAGACCAGCGTGAGCAGGCCGACCTTTTATCGTTGCAACGATCTTTTGTTGGCCAGGAGCAACATTTACGATAGTGCCAATAGGGCCGCCTGTATCTAGAACGATAGCGTGCTCTGATTGAATGTAAGACATATCGAAGTTCAAAGACCCGAATAGACCGCCTTCTTCGAACACTGTGAATGCAATTTCAATTGTCTTGTGTGCTTGAGCTTCAGCTTGAATGCAGCGAACGGCTTCCATGATAGCCGCAATGCCAGACTTGTCGTCACCCCCAAGGATTGTGTTGCCCTTTGAACGGATGATGCCGTCTTCGATGATTGGCTCAATGCCGATGCCCGGTGTTACTGTGTCCATGTGGCAGCTGAATACTGTACTACCCGGTAGTGTGCCGTCTAAACGCGCGTAGATGTTGAAGCCATTCGATACTTCTTCAGGAACCGCCAGTTTGTGTACGTCAAAACCTAGTTCGCCTAACTGCTCAGCCAGCGCTTCAGCAATCGCTTTTTCGTTGCGAGATTCACTATCGATTTTCACAAGATCGCAGAAATGGTCGACTAGACGTTGTTCATTAATTTGGGTCATTGTTAATTCTCATTATGTTTCCGCTCTTTCCTTCAAAGTCATGGCTATAGGAACAGGAAAATCACTATAACGCCTCTTTGTAGGATGATTGCCTGAGTTAAATCAAGAAAACCGGCTTATTACTCTTGATAGTGCTAGAAACAGAACTAGCTATCAGTCTAAAACGTGATGAGGTCTATTGTTATCTGGTAAACAGTTAAGCTGGGTAAACCAACCTATGATTATTGAAATTTCACTTTATGTTTCATTCGTCAGAGCGCCATTTTTAATCTTTATTTAACGATTTTCCGAGCCTTGGGGCGGAAATTACAAAAATTAAACTGAGCTAATCTGGAGTGTGAAGAATTGAAAAAGGTTTACATTAGGCACTGTATCTACCTGCAGTCAAGCAGGCAACTAATAGATGCCATCAAAAACACGTGACTATCGTTAACAACTGATTCTCTTTTTCTTGCCAGTTTGTTGTTTTCTACTTACGCTACAAATTCTCTATCTCCCTGAATCCTTAACTGTGTTTTACGAATGACCAATATATTTATCGTTGTAGTGGTACTTGTTGTCTTCTTTTATTTCATTCAGAAGTACGTATTCAAACATGACGACACCAAAGACCACGCCTATCAAAAGAAAGGCGCGTTGCTCAACATGCAACAAGCCGCGTTTTACAATGCATTGACCACGGCGGTTGGTTCTCACGGTGTCGTTTTTGCCAAAGTGAACATGTCGAACGTGTTGGCACCTGCGAAAACAAATACTAAGAAGAACTGGTTTATTGCGAATAATAAGATCTCTCGTAGCTATTTTGATTTTGTGGTTTGCGACCTAAGAACGTTGGAGCCACGCGTGATTATCGAACTTGATAATGGTAAAGAGCTAAGCAAAGGCAAAGTGGACCGAGAGAAGCTACTTATTCATGTATGTAAGTCTGCTGGCTTACCGCTTATTGGTGCTTCCGTTAAGCACAGTTATCAAGTGAGCCGCTTGAAAAGGTTGTTGGCGACTCATATCGATTTGATCGAGCCGGACAAAGAGGTGAGGTTCTGTAAGAAGTGTGGCAGCCCGATGATCATCAAGTTGGCTAGCCAAGGTGACTACAAAGGACGACGTTTCTTCACGTGCAGCCGTCAACCAAACTGTACTTATACCGAAAACTACAATGTTGTTTTCGATGTAGAAGAAGAGTAACAAAGAGTAGGGCACTGGTTCAGTGTGACCTAACTCAAGTTTATTTCGTTTTTACGTCCAAAAAATCAACGCATTGATGCGAATAAGAGCAAACGGTTGATTCAAGTGCAATTTCTACTTGCGCCACAATAAATCAGCCGTTAATATCTCCCTCGTTCTTAAGGAATGGGTCCGTAGCTCAGTTGGTTAGAGTACTACCTTGACATGGTAGGGGTCGGCGATTCGAGTTCGCCCGGACCCACCACTCCTTAACGCATAGAAATGCAAAGAACAAAAAATTGGATCCGTAGCTCAGTTGGTTAGAGTACCGCCTTGACATGGCGGGGGTCGGCGATTCGAGTTCGCCCGGATCCACCAAATTTAACAAGAAAGCCAAGCATTTAGCTTGGTTTTCTTGTATCTGGCGTTTAGCAAATTGGCGTGTATTACGACGGTATTGCCAGTTTTAATCTACCCAAAAGCCAAGGTTCAAGTTTGGTTAAGTATTCCAAATTATGCACTAGATAAAGGGTGAATCTTATTTTGTTGGTCACAGATGGTCACAATTGTGACCATCTGTGACCAATATTACTGCCGAACATTTCGCTTCATGTTAAAAAGTAGAACTCATTTAAACCTGTTATGTAGAATTCTGGTCTCGATGACTTTTTGTTGGTTGGCTTTCGTTGCATTTGGCTTATGTCACCTATGTATCGAGTACCTTTGTTTGAAAATGCGACGTAAAACATCAGGGTGTCAGTTAATTTCCATCAATCGAAATTATTGAGTACATAGCGTTCAGTAATATGAATAAAAAACCAAAGTTTAGTCGAAAGGAGCCACTAGTTTGAATTTACTTCAAGCCCTCAGCATCTTATCTAAATCTTCACCTTATGCCGTGAGTACTGAAAGAGATCAGACTCAAGATCATCTGGCTAAATATAAGAGTCATGTGTATATCACTACCGACATCGAGGTCGACTTTAAAAAGTCGCTATTGTCCTCAAAGAAAAATGACATCATTTTCTTGTGTGGTAGTAGTGGTGACGGTAAGTCTGAGATCCTGACTCAATACAGCCAGAAGCACAAAGCGACACATGAGTTTCATCTTGATGCGACACACAGCTTTAATCCAAATCAAACCGCAATTAATGCGTTAGATGAGCGATTCTCACAGTTCAAAGGAAATGAAAAGCCACTTGTTGTTGGCATTAATATCGGAATGTTAGGCAACTATGCTGAGGAAGGTGCTGAACAACATGACGATATTAAAGCTTCGATAAAAGCGTTCTTGGAAAACAAAACGGACGATATTCCAACGAACCACATTTTCTTAGATTTCGAACAATACCCGAAGTTTACGCTTGGTCATGAAGCTAGCACATCTGATTTTGCTGCGAAGTTCTTAGCTCGTTTAACCGAGCCGACTTTGGACAATCCATTTTATGCTCTTTATGACAATGAAATTAAAAAGCAGGGTCACAGCAAACTAACTGCGAACTACGCACTTCTAGGTTTAGAATCTGTACAGAAGAACATTATTTCTTTGCTGTTGAAGGCTCGTTTAATCAAAGACCAGTTCTTAACAGCACGAGCATTATTAGATTTTGTCTATCAGATTTTAGCGAACGATGGTTATCTGTTTGACAACCTATTCTCTGGTTCTGACAACGAGCTTCTTGAACATATTCAAAGCTTTGACCCAAGCAACATTCACACCCGCAAAGTGGATGAGTTTGTTCTTCAGTTTGGTCTAGGTATTGAAGATGAAGGATTTGCACAACTGAAAGATCAGGTGAAAGCCCAAGGTGTTTTTGATGTGTTAAGTGCAGCATCGTATTTACGAATGGTATACCTGCTAAAAG
>NZ_JBQKUM010000136.1:0-5189 GCF_054968605.1 Pseudoalteromonas sp. G5_S1_14_S5
ATTTTTATTACCGTCAATCACCGCCTTGTCGGGGGAGACCATGCTGAGCTATAGCCTTATTCAGAAAGACTTTTGCATCAGTCTCATAGCGATTATAACGGAGGTAGTAATCAATGACTTCGCCAAGTTTATCGACAGCTCGATAGTAGTAGAGCCATTCTCCTTTTACTTTGATATAGCTCTCGTTCATACCCCATGAGCTAGATACTGGCTTCTTTATACGTGTTGTCTTGTGTTCTAGGAGTGTATTAAAGGTGGGATATAACACTGTACTACGCACTTTAAAAAAATCTCACACCTAAACAAGTCACAACGATACCTTTTGACCTTGCCAATATTGAGCTAATATGCGGATTGGACGAGCAATGGTCGTTCGTTGGTAAGAAGAAAAATCAACGTTGGCTTTGGTACGCATGGGAACCTCGATATAAACGTGTGATTGCTCATGCTTTTGGGAAAAGGGATACCGATGCCTTTAAGGAGCTGCAACGCTTATTATCAAAATTTACTATCCCATTTTACTGCATCGACGATTAGGTGTGTACAGTGCCAATCTACCGATAGAGAGGCACATCATTGGTCAACGATATACACAAAGGATAGAAAGAACCAACCTCACACTAAGATCTCGCCTCAAACTTTTAGTTCGGAACACTATTGGATTTTCGAAGTCGGAAGAGATGCACGATAAGCTTATCGGCGCCTTTGTTCAACGAGAGTACTACCATTAATCAACAGGTTGGAGTCATGACCAGAAAATGTATTGTGGGCTTCACCATCAGTTTGATATTGGTACCACAAATTTGGGGGGCAATTTGTTATGGTATTTTCTGCGTAATTTTGCCCACTCACGCTACCTTGGCGTTAAGCTATGCACCTCTAATACAGTTTCTACCATTAGCTTTTGCTTTATATAAATTATCATCAGCTTTCGCGATACAATTATGAACACTTTGACTGGTATCGTACTCTGAAAACCCAATAGAAACTGTGAATTTAGGTACACCTAGAATTTCTAAGTTCTCAATTCTCTGTCTTAATCTATTTAAGATATAAGTCAAGTTTTGCTTTGTAGACGCTGATCCTCTCAGTACGATTAAGAACTCCTCTCCCCCCCACCTAAATACAACATCCTTATTTCTAAGGTTTTCTGTAATACATTTAGATAACGACATGATGGCTTTATCACCAATATAATGACCATATTGGTCATTAATTTTCTTAAAGTTATCAATATCAATCATTGCGAAGGCTATGACCCTACTATCAACTTTCTTTTCGTCAAAAGCATCTCTTCTCTTCAGTCCTGACATTTTGTCTGTTTTAACCAAATAACTTATTTTTTATTTATTAAAATAGAAAAAATAAATAAAATATAGTAAGCATTAATAATCATGAAAAAAATTAAGGCTATTTTATCGTAGAGGTAATTAAATATAACTTTATTATCATTCACATCATAGCTTAAAAATGATACTGTATAATTATCACTGTTTATATCTGTCTTTTTAAAGTCAGTCAATCCAACTGCTATTAGTTTGCTATTTTTTAATATAGGATAAGAAAAGGTAATAACATTATGATAGGGTGGAAATGCATTTATGTATGGCTCACTGATGCAATACTCATTAATCTTCTTTTTCTTCGCGCACTGAAACCATGAACGGCTGTGGCTATCAAATTCAGAGGTTACACTCTCCGAGTAAGATATATTCTTTCCATTATCATAAGCGACATTAAAATCTTTAGAAGAGCTTAATCTATAGAACTTATCAATAAGGTCACTATCACTTTCAATGGATTCAATGATTAATAACCTATTAATTTCTGCCCTTGATATCGCTTCTGATAAAAGTGTTTCGAACCTACTCTCTACTCTATAAGCTTCATAATGAACTAGAAGTAATAATGTAATCAATGAACAAACTACCAATGCACTATGCTTATATAAGTAGCTCATAAATCTTACTAGAGAACACTCAAAAATTTTACATTTTTCTTGATTCATAGGCTATATTCCTAATGCATTATCAGAAATCGGGTCTGTATTTAAATTGGGCACCAGCTTTGACCATTGGTTTTGTCAGGTCTGTCTTAATTATTAGATATGGTTCTGTCAAAAATTCTGATAAATACGTGGCAGAACCATTCTCTAGACACAGTTATCCTGCTGTTGCATAAAATTGCACGTAGGTGGTTCCTCCAACTATCTCTATCTGACCTCGCCTCGACATCGTCCACAGATCCCGAACATGAAGATTGTCGGTCGCACATTCTAACGACTTCCAACCAAGTGCTTGCCGAGTTTTTTGCTTTGCCCAACGATGACTTGGCTCTTAGACTTTGTCCTGTGAGGTCTAGCGAAATTATGAATATGAATATCAAAGATATTAATGAGTGTTTTTTGTACAAACTCCGTTATACCTTTGCTGTGAACTTCTAGAACATTGCCGTTGTTATTGTGTCTAAAACATCATATGTCAGTACTTTTATCAACCTTGCCAGTGTCATGACTTAAATGGCGGTAGCTATGTCTACTTTGATTCACTAATCTATAGGTATTAACTGATTATTCTGTTGAAACTGATTTACTGCAACGTCTTTACAGATAAGCTCTAAAGCAGCCGCATTAGACTTATCGCTGAAATGGACGTAAAACCCCAAAGAAAATTGGGATGAAGAAAGAATTTGGGATCGTTCTTTCTTCCAGGCGAGATCCCTTCGCGTATTTATGGCTAATTAATGCCTAGCTAGCTTATACAACACTAATGATTATTTATATTAGTGCAATAACCGTGGCGGTTTTTTATTGAACATAATTGGAAGAATGAACAACGATTTGCCCCTTGAATTAGGAAACCATAGGTTGAGGGGGCGCTTTTATATTAGGATTACCGGTCTCATATAACTTCAAACCGTCCAGTTTGTTACGTGAGTGAGACTTCAGCACTTAACTGGAGGCAAATCTGTCCAAGATGTCGTGTACTGCGGTGTTAGAAGCTGACGCCGCATTTGCCACTTTTGCTCAATGCCTTGAGCGCCAAGGAATAACGTATTCTGCCCAAAACGTTGATTCAGACCATCAAACACCGACATTAACGGTGTATTGTTTGGGGCTGGGTTAAACAAGTCCGCTTGCTCTTGCCTCCCATCAACCAAATCCAATAGCCCAACTCCCACTTTGTAAAAGCGCACGCCTTCTGAAAAGAGCTGCGCTGTGAGTTCAGAAACCACTTGAGTGATTTGCGTGACATCCGCCGTTGGGTAAGGGAACCGGTGGACGACACGCCGGTTATAGGGCGCATCATCAAAGGGCGAACTCGAGGCAAAGCACATTAGCACCTTACATAAGGATTGCTGCTTTCTTGCTTTACGCGATGCAATGCCCGCGTGGTGGCACAACGCCTGACGTAATAAGGTTTCGTCTTCAATGCGTTCGCCAAAGCTGCGCGTAGAAAAGATCTGTTTTTTATCGGCTCTTGCTTCATCCCACTGTTTACAGACTTGGCCATTGAGCTCACGCACAGTGCGTTCCAACTCCACATTAAACACCTTGCGGGCCAATGGCGCCGGGTACTTGGCCAGTTGTAACGCGGTGGTGATACCAAGGTGTTTTAGGTGAGTCGTCAACCGTTTTCCTACTCCCCACACATCACTTACTGGGAGCTGAGCGAGGACGCGTTCGCGTTCCACTAAAGTATCGAGCACGCACACCCCATCAAACCCAGCGATTTTCTTTGCCGCATGGTTGGCGATCTTGGCCAGAGTTAACGTCGGTCCAATGCCCACACACACAGGTAACCGACATTCTCGCCACACCGATTTTCTGAGGGTTTGCCCATGCTCACGAAGACACGGTATCGCGAGCGCCGTTCGTTCGAAAGAGAGAAAAGATTCATCGATAGAGTAGATGTGCTGCTCAGGAGCAAATCGGCCGATGACTTCCATCATCTTGCTCGATAAGTCACCGTAAAGCTCATAGTTAGAAGAGAGCGCGATGACGCCGCGTTGCTCGCACAGTGCTTTCATCTGGAAGTAAGGCTTAAATTTTTCGACTCCGCACTCTTTGGCTTGGCGGTTTGCCGCGACTACGCAACCATCATTATTGGACAGAACAACAACAGGCTTACCACGCCATTCGGGGCGAAAGACTTGCTCGGCGCTGCAGTAAAACGCATTGGCATCAACCAGGGCAAACATTACCCTTGCCTCAATAAATGACTGGCGCGGTGACAGCGTATCGAACGTATAACGACGCCTTCCACTGTAAAGGTATCGCAATCTTGGACCAAAACCGGTGCGTGACCAGGGTTAGCAGAGAGCAGCTGGCGATGCTTAATATCAAGCAACTTACACACGAATTCGCCATTTAGGTTGGCCACAATCACATCCATATTACTCAAGGCGACATGGCGATCGACAATCAGAATATCCCCATCGAAGATACCGACCCCTTGCATCGAGTCGCCGCTCGCGCGCCCTAAAAAAGTCGCGCTCGGGTGCTCGACCAATAACTCATCTAAATCAAGCGAAAGTTGGCGGTACTCCGCAGCAGGTGACTCAAAGCCAGTGATGCCAGCACGGGCAGAAATAGGAATAACGTTCATAAATAATACTGTTTATATATACAGCATTATTATGGGTAAAAATGCCCAGAAGCGCAAGCCTGAGATGCGGCTAAGTAACACCCTAATGCTCCATGTTTCACTAAGAGGCGAGTTTGTATTCGTGGGAAAACCTGTAGAAGTAGTACTAGCGAGCCAGTGTGATGAGTTACCTCCCATCGGCTGAAGTGTTGGTTTATGGGCACACTAAGTATCGTGACGTTAAATCAGACATAAAAAACACTATTGACTATAATATTAATAACACAAAGGGTCCCCCTTCGTTCCTTTGTGTTAAAAAAAACGGCTCCCAATTGGGAGCCGTTCTTACGTCTAAATCAGAGTAAGGCACACATCTCAAGCATGAACTACACTCATAGTGCAGCAATAATTAACTTTCATAAAACTCTCTAATGAAATGCCTCTGGAATCGGAGGCATTTTTGTAGTGCGCCGAGCATGGTGCCAACCTAGGAGGTGAAAGTCCTCTACGAGCCTTGTCGAGCAGGAAACGTTAGCCTATGCAAGGGTGTCCATCGTGAGGTGGAATCTGAAGGAAGCAAAAGGCAAAACATAGCTTTGACGG
>NZ_JBQKUM010000137.1:0-5122 GCF_054968605.1 Pseudoalteromonas sp. G5_S1_14_S5
GTTAATTGTGGCTTTAGGATATTGGGTTTTCTTTGCAAAGTACACATGCCAAAACCGTTGACGTTGAGCGTTAATGAAACGTCGAAATTCATCAAAGTCAAGGCTGTGAGATTCTGTATCGTCGATTTGCAGAAATTCATACTCAGAGAGGAGTAAATCACAAAGCCCATCTCACCAACGTTTTTCGACTTTTTCATGGCAATAGGAGAGCGCCTTTCAATCGCCGTGTGAATTTTCCCCAACAAGGGTCACAGATGCATGAACATGAGGGTGCCAAGTTAAGCTTCTCCCAAAGGTATGTCGTGCGCAGAAAATTATAATTTCCAGTACTGCCTGCTTAGCCGCATAAAGGAGGTTGTCGATAGCGAGTTGGCAAAGCTTATCGAGTAACCATCGATTGGTGCGAAATATGGGTCATAAAACATCAGGGAAAATGAATGTCATATGACAATGTCGTCGAAAAGCTTTATCCGGTCGCGATGATTATCAGTGCTGATACGGCATCGAAAAAGACTTTTTACCTGAGCCTCAAACGATGAACAATAAATTGCTGTTAGCCGACGCAGGATATCCTGTTTTCTACTTCTTTATCGAGCTTGAACAGCATGGCGGGTTTTATAATGTCCGAGGTGCTAAGTTTCTGAACCCTGTGATTATTGAGGCAAGGAACGGCAAGGGGCGTCTTCTGCCTAAGCTAGAAGGGAAGAAACTGAAAGACATTACTCGAGGTACCAACCGTTCGCAAGTCCCTGACCAGCCCGTCTAGGTAAACAAGAGTTTAGAGTTGTGCGGTGTTGGTTTACTTAAGAAAAACGATTCTTTATTTGGATAACTAACTTACCTTCAGACTCCTATACTGCCGATGACAGGTGGAGCTACTTTTTAAAGAGTTAACGTTTCATACCAATTGGCAACGATTTGTCACCGCACAAAAGGCCATCGTTGAGGGGCTCATCTGGGCCAGTTTACTTGCACTGATCATTAGGCGTAGTATTTCGCTTCAGATAAAGCCATCGGTCTCACTGTTTAAATCGGTAAAAAATGTGGATTTCTAGCTGTTACCAATATTTTAATGTATCAGTCACGGCGCATGATCAGAAATCAGCAATAAAATCGAATGGGCTACCAATTATATATCAAGGAACGCTCCAAAGTTCGCGCAGAGGAAATCTTAATAAAATATGACGTTGGATGAAATTTACGCTGTGTTAATGCTTAAAGTTCTGTCTAAAATTGGTTGATGTCTACCATTTAAGAAATAAAGTTACTTTCGTAAAAGTAAAATGATTGAATTTATATCCATTGGTTTGTAATAATAAAAACCTTGAATTGTATTTACACCTATTTTTTTTAAATAAATTAACTGCTGTTTACTTTCAACGCCTTCGGCTATAACGCTAAGGTTTAAATTTTCAGCAAATGAGACAATAGTTTTTACAACAGCTTGAGACTTTGGATTATTTAATATGTCTATTAAAAAACATCGATCAATTTTAAGTTCAGATATTGGTATGTCCTTAACCATGCTTAAAGAAGAAAAACCAGTACCAAAGTCATCTAATGATATCTTTACATTACTCGCGTTTAAAAGGTTAATTTGATTTATAGCATTATCACCTGAGAATAAAGTACCTTCTGTTATTTCTATCTTTATATTAGTTGGAGAGATGTTAATTTCTTTGATTTTTTCCAAAATTAACTCTACTATTGAATCCCTTCTAAATTGGATCGAAGATATATTTATTGAAATAGTAAAATCTTTATCTATAAAACTTTTCATAACCTTAACATCTTCAAAAACTTTTCCAATTAACCAACGTCCAATAGGTAGTATTTCTTCTGTTTCTTCAGCAATTTTAATAAACGTATCAGTAGGTATCTTTCCATATTTCTCATTTTCCCACCTCATTAAAGCTTCTACACCGATTATTTTATCTGTCTTAGAGCAAACTTGTGGTTGATAATGAACGTATAACTCTTTTCTATTCAAGGCGTTTCTCAATAACTCATGAAGAATGAAATCATCTTTTATTTTAATTTTTGTGTTAACGTCATAAACCTTGAACGTATTCCTTCCGTCATTCTTTGCATCATACATTGCAATATCTGCTTTTTTTATGAAGTCTTTACAGTCTTTTACATTATCTCTAGATGTTGCAATTCCTATACTTATTCCGATACAAATACTTTGTTTTTTTATTATTTCATTGCATTTGAATTCTTCTATTATTTCCGAAGCCAAGTCAAGAAATCTGATTTCTTCTTTGCTTGAGGATAAGAAAATTGCAAACTCATCCCCACCAAATCGACTGAATAGATAATCGTCTATGTCGTGAAAAATATTACTCGATGTTAATGCTTTTTTGATTTTATTTGCCGCTAATTTTAGGACCTCATCGCCAAAGTCATGGCCAAGCGAGTCATTAAACAACTTAAAGTCATCAAGATCTAAGAATAAAAGACAGAACACAGCATTCTCTTTTTTTTGTTCCATAGAGTGACTGAGTTTCTTCTCAAAGAAAGCTCGATTGTGTAACTTTGTTAAGGTATCTGTATAGGCTATCTCTTTTATTTTTTTTCTTTGAAAGTCCAACTCTCTATTTTTTTCTAAAATTAACATCAACAAGTCTTTTACATCTTTGTTCATATTGTCTGGAATAGATAAATCAATAAGTTTATTATCTGATATTTTGGCGTTTGATATAACAAGTCGTAATGGTTTTATAACATACTTACTCATGTGGTAAAGTAACACAAAGTTAAAGGTTGCAACTGTTATAAAGATAACTAAAATAGTCAGATAAAGAATTTTTTCGAATACTTCAAGTAAAACCTCTGAATGCCAACCAATTACATAAAGAAGGTCATTAATATATATCGTTTCAATTAAAATGTCTTTATCTATATCTAAGAATTCATCTTTACTTAGTGGTAATGACATATCAATTAAACCTATATTTCTGTACAATAATACATCATCATTATATATTGCATTCCACCCCCCACTACCTAGATGAGTCATTTCCATGAACTTATTTATAAAGTCTAGAGAATGAAGCGTCATAACGTATCCACCGATGTTCGTTGACGCACTCTGATATTTTTCTAATTTGGATACAACAAGCATCATCGGGGTGTCATTCAGTATAATCGTTCCCTTGTAATTGCTTTTATGTTTATTTGACTGGATATATTCTTTGAATAAATGTATCAGTTCCTCATCGGAAAATTCATCTATGTTTGATTTCTTTGATGACAATATTTTTTCAAATTCACCATTATGCACTGATATATATTTTAATGATTCAATAGATTTTAAAAAAACATCTAGTTCATTAAGTATTGATTTGTATATTATATAATCTCCAACTATTTTCTCCGTGGGTCCTATGTATTTATTTAGAATATCGTTTTTGCTAATGATATCAACCTCAGATTCTAAGACTTCAATCTTATCTGTTATCAAGAACGATAGTTTTTTCGTTTCTTGTGAAACCAAATATTCAACCTCATTTGTGATGTGTTGCTTGTAAATATATAAAGAAGAAGCAACTAAAATTATCATCTGAATACTAACAGAAAATGCAGCTAATAAAAAAAACTTATAATCAATCTTCATTTTTTGCCTTGAAGTTAATTTCATTTAATGTTTGATTTCGAAACTCAATCGTATCCAAATTAACATTTCTATACATTTCAGAATTAACAAGAGATTCCTCGTTTGGATAAATATCTCTATTTTTCAATGATTTTTCAGGAAGAATACTTATTGCATGTAAGTTGGGGGTCGCTCCATTTGTATAAATAGCGTTTTCTGCTGCTGCTTCTTTGGTATTTATAAATCTTAGAAATTTTATTGCTAAGGTGGGATTAGCTGAACCTGAAGATAAACATAGCAAGTCAGCCCAAACAGCCCCTCCCTCATCTGGTATAATATATTCTATATTGGTTTCATATCTTTCTTTGAGCATGATAGCATCGATATTGTAGGATATTGATGCATAAGCTTCTCCAGTCACCAACTTCGATTCATTAGAGAGTTCAAATTCATCATAGTATTCTTGAACATATTTAGATTGGTTAAGTATCACACTCTTTGCTTCGTGTAATTCAGATTTTAAATTACTACTAAAAGAGTATCCTAAATATTTAAGTGCCATACCAAAGAGCTCATCATCGCGGTTTGGCATAATAATCTTTCCCTTTAAACGGTTGCTTGGAATGAATATATCTTTCAAACTATTTATAGGGTGAATAACTAAATCTTTTCGGAATGCTATCCCTGTTGTACCCCAGAAATAGGGTATACATGCATTACCCCTAGTATGTATATCTTTAACTTTCGGAAGCTTTACATGAGTTAGGTTATTACTGGGCTTGTCTATTTCCTTGATCCATCCTAGTGACATATAATGCTCAGTAGCTTGTGAGTCAACCAATATGAGATCAAACTCTCTATTTCCATACTTTAAAATATAATCATCTCTGTCTGAATCAGATTCAAATGTTTTTATATTTACGTTTGCTCCATGTTTTTTTTCAAAATTATCTACTACACTTGGATTGATGTATTCATCCCAAATAAATAAATTAACCTCATTTCTTTCCTTGGCAAAAGAATAATGCACATTAAAAATAGACAATAAAATAAATATTTTTTCTCTATTCACTTTAATTTCCCTCCTCCCCCCAATTGTAAAGAACATTACTAAGCTTAGTAGATGTCTATGATTTTGTCAGGGTAGTAGGGGACGGCGTTGATGTGATGGAAGTATCTCCCCCTCTCTGTAGAGGCTTTGATGCGTAATTCAATGGAACTAAATCCAGAGCCTAAGATCTGATCTGCTACGTTCATCCGTGATCAATGGCTCCCAGAGTTCATCTGGAGGTGTTGAGATCAAAGGTTCTAACCATTCCACTTGATCATGCTTTCGGGCTTTGTATTAATCTCCGCTCCGTTCTAATCAAGTGTCTAGTTTATTTATTCAACATTATCCCATTGTTTCACAAAGTGATTATTAGCAACTTGCTTGACGTTATGCTGTATTTCACTGCTTTGTTTTCGAATACGCTCCGCGTCTATTGAATAGTTTGGTTCATTTTTAACGAGTTCGCCAAATGG
>NZ_JBQKUM010000138.1:0-4868 GCF_054968605.1 Pseudoalteromonas sp. G5_S1_14_S5
TTTTAGAGAAAGCCTCATCACATGATGAGGCTTTTTCGTATCTAACGCTCCGGCTTTGTGCCAAAGCAATATCTTAGCCCCCTCCCTAACCGGTCACGTCGAACTCCAATACTGAAAAACTCTTTCGAGAAGCTTGGATTATTCTTTTAGACGGCACTAAACCTCTTTAAATTCAGGCACGCATTCAATTCTGAAAGCAGCCCCCCCTCTTCCCTCGTATACCTCTGTTAAACGACAATCTTTGACTAATACCGCTCCCTAACGGCCATTCTCAAGACACAATCAAATACACGAAGGTTACAAACTAGCGTTCTATTATTTTTTTTCGTCGTAAATTTAATCTTCATCCTGTTTTAATATCTTTTTAATATCTGCCTTACACGACTGAGATTAAGATTCGACGAAACATACCTAATATTTATTATTGAATTGCTGCGCGGGGAAATATGCAACTAAAAACGCAAGCTTACTTACTACGGGCATCATTTTAATCGCCCTACTAGCGTTGACCGCTACAGGCTTATGGACCTTAAGAGGCGCTAGCAACATGGATAACAAAGCTCGCGTAACTGAACTATTTAAGAGTGCATACAGCATTCTTACAGAAGTTGAAAAGATGGCGATTGACGGCACTTTAGATGAACAACAAGCAAAACAGTTAGCGGCTCGCCTGCTGCGTAACAATATTTATAAAGACAATGAATATGTATACTTTGCCGATGAGAATATGACGTTTGTCGCTACACCATTAGATCCTCAGTTACACGGAACTAGCTCTAATGACTTTAAAGATGGAGATGGCATTAGCGTTGGTTAGTTAATCCAAAGAGTACTTGGTAACCGAACGAGTCAGATCGTTGAGTACACCTGGATCCAAAAACAGCCTGATGGAACTATTGAAGAAAAACTATCTATTGCAGAGAAAACAGCACATTGGGGTTGGGTTGTAGGTACTGGTATCGGATTCAACGAAGTGAATGCGCGTTTCTGGTCTACCGCTCAATGGCAGCTATTCCTATGTGTTGTTATTGCAGGCCTTATTCTTTCAAGCTTAATCGTGTCTATTAAAAGAATGCTGGCACTACATGGTGGCGAGCCTAAAGACGTATGAGAAGCCGTACAAGCTATAGCAGAAAGACGCATTCAGACCTCTTTCGAAATTAAAGCGGTCGATGGCAGTATCTATCATGCAGTACAACAAATGAGTAAATCGCTGGCTGAACTGGTATCTAATCTTAATGCTTCGATGTTGGCATTACGAGGCGAGCTTCAACGCGTCGAGGGCCGTGCAGGTTCTATTGCTCAACTAACTGAAACACAACAGCAATCCACTGAAATGATCGCAACAGCTATGACAGATATGGCATCTTCAGCTAACAACGTTGCTGATTCTGCGGGAGACACGGCGCGCAACACTGATGAACCAGACAAACAGAGCCAACATACTCAACGCCTGATTCATAACACAGTAGACATATTCAAGGCCTCGCTGGACAACTAGGAACAGCAAGTGAAGCGGTCGCTAAACCAGATAACGATGTAAACAACATTATGAAAGTGTTGGATGTGATTGGTGATATTGCAGAACAGACACATCTATTAGCAATTAGGCAACTCGTGCAGGCGAGCAAGGTCGCGGATTTGCAGTGGTTGCTGATGAGGTGCGTAATCTTGCAGGCCGAACGCAATCAAGCACTAAAGAGATTCAATTAATGATCAATAACCCTCAGAACGGGGCTCGAAACGCTATCCAAACCATGGAAGTGTGTGCAGCGACCAGCCAGAGCACAGTAACCGAGTCTCAAAATGCCTCAGAAGTACTACAACAGATTGTTATTGCTCTTGAGTCAATCTCTTCAATGAGCCATCAGATCGCAACAGCGGCGGCTGAGCAAACTCAATCATGTTGATGATATCTCGAAACGCATCAACATGATTGAGGAAAGCGGTAATCAATTAAGCAATGTAGTGACCGAAAGTCATAATAGCACCCAAACCTTAGCCTCTCTACCTAATGAATTAGAAGCTTGGGTAAATAGGTTTGAAGTAAAACACTAAAGTTTCGGGAAGATTTTTAAATATAAAAGCACGTTTTTACACGTGCTTTTTTTATTTAGACACTCATCCCGTCTAGTTAAACGTAGTTTCTCAATCTTTTAGGGCATGCTAGACCTAGGTTTTTCACCACAAATGAACAAAAACAACCCACTAAGTATAGAAAAACATCAAACAATACTTTTTTTGCAATTTAATGTTGACCCAGAACGCGAAAACACGTTTAATACACCTCGTCGCCCGGATAGCTCAGTCGGTAGAGCAGAGGATTGAAAATCCTCGTGTCGGTGGTTCGATTCCGCCTCCGGGCACCACAATTTATTTGTTGGTGTCTTAGACAACAACAGTAAAGCACAAAGAAATATTATGTGCCGACTTAGCTCAGTAGGTAGAGCAACTGACTTGTAATCAGTAGGTCACCAGTTCGATTCCGGTAGTCGGCACCATTTCTTTAAAGCTTTGAGAATAATTCCCCCTTAGTTCAGTTGGTAGAACGGCGGACTGTTAATCCGTATGTCGCAGGTTCGAGTCCCGCAGGGGGAGCCACTTTAGAGAAAGCCTCATCACACGATGAGGCTTTTTCGTATCTAACGCTCCTGCTTTGTGCCAAAGCAATGTCTCAGACCTAGCCGGCCGCGTCGAATTCCGCAGGGGGAGCAAAAAAAGAAAAAGCCGCATCATTGATGCGGCTTTTTTGCATCTGAAAATCACACATCTCTTTCCTTCCTTGCCTTTTATCGCATCCAAAATATCTTTCTTTATCTAGAGGTAACCAAACAAAACACAGCCATTCATCTCAAGTGACAAAGCTCACTTAATAAGGGCACTTCATCGAAAATTGCTCTGGCACAACGACGACCATAAATCGAAAAGCTATATAGTGTGGTGATTTAGAGTTAAATACTTCAAACATCGCTCTAAATACTCTCAGTTATGGCTGTAAAGCACCATGAGCTCCTTAGCCTCACTGCGTTACTCTTTATCAAAACTATCCACTACAATCGCTCCCATAGAGGCTGGCATAGAAATAATAATCCCCCTCTTGATTGACACTACAGAGTCTGTCAACAAAGGGAGTTTATCTAAACAAGTCAATACTAATGCTACGACCATGGCCGGCATGACATAAGCGATAACGATTCTAAAAATGAATACGGGGATTCTAGTAACAACATCCTTTTGAAAGACACTCTCATAAGTATAAAAACCAAGAAAGACTGCGGATAACAAAATAGCTGTAATAAATTTTCGGCAGGTAACATCTCTCCTAGTCTCCAGGCTTCTTCAGAAAAAGAGATAGGAAAAGCCAGAGCAAAAGATCCAACAAAGATCTGACTTGCATCTTCAAAATTAAAACTTAGTTACATGACCTACTTAAGCTCTCTCAGCGAACCCGCTGTAATTATTCTCAACTATCTAAATACTGGAATCATTATAAGTTAAAAGTGACTTCCGGTATTTCATATTTACCACCTAAAGCCAACTAGGCTTTGAACCAGGGAGCAACAAATCAAATTCTACTAATTATAATCTTAACGCTTCCACGCGATCGTAGAGTGTATATAGGCTCAAGTCCGAGATAGTTGAGGGCAATAGTTGCTTCTGCGTCCATACCAATATTGCTCAACCCAAAACTGGTAAAACTTACCTATGAATGTACTTTCACCAAAACAATATAGCTGAAGATACTAACTCTCGTGGTAGTAATGAGGACCATTTCAATGAGTAGTGTTTGACAGTGGATAACTTAAGGGATTGTTACTTTGATAGCTTAACTACAACTCTGATAACTCAAGCACTCGAAACCAAATTAAAGGCGAGAGCTATCATAGTGAACAGGCTTCGAGACCTTCAGAATACAAAGAAATAGGTTACAGTTTGTAGAACATGTGAATAAGCAAAACTAGTACCTTGTAAGTGCTTTTATAAACTGCTCACATCTGCAATTACCAACAACATAGATCTATTGTGTATTCATCAAGACCAGCCACCAAGTCACATGGACACTACTCTCTATTGCACTAGCTAGGCTGCCAGGCTACGTCCACACAATGGGAGCCGGTTACTGTGCCAAAAAGCAATGAGGACAACTGAGAGTTAAAGCATCAGGGGTTAGAAAGTATTTAGATGAAAAGCAATAAAAAGCTTAGAACGACATTGTCAGTAGAGTGCAACTACCAATTCTAGCTTCTTAAAGGTTCATTAGAGCTCGAATTTAACCGCTGACTAGGTTGCCAGACATCAGAGAAATAGCGCTTCACGGCACTACCTAGTTTCTCAGTAAACACCAAAAACAGACAAACTATAATGAGCACTCCAAGGCTCGTTTAACGCACTTAAAAGAGAGAACATCATAGTTCGGAAGTAAACAAGCCAAACAACTTCTAACAAAGATTATCGATAAATAGAGAATCTTCTGGACCTTTGCTCCTGCCCGACCAAAGTTATGATCTCTAGATCAAATTAACAATACTCAGAAACGATGCAAGCCTAATCGTAAAGCTAGGTTTCTGAGCAGTGCCGGCATGATCGAGGGGGCTGACAGTCAGGGCGATTTACAATAATTTGACTACAAAAAAGCCCTGCAATTTCTGGCATGGCTCGCAGGCTATTTGGACTCGTTGATCGAGGGCCAAATTATCTGTTCCCCAAAACGACGAAAGCCTAGTCATAACACTAGGCTTTCTAATAAAAGGTGGAATACTGGGTCACAGGCGATCGGGACTCGTTGATACGAAGACCAAATTATCTATTCTCCAAAACGACTTATACCAATCTAAGTAAAAATATGATCTAATTAAGACTGTTACTTA
>NZ_JBQKUM010000139.1:0-4837 GCF_054968605.1 Pseudoalteromonas sp. G5_S1_14_S5
TCTACGATGCCTTAGGCATCGCCCCTAAAGACGCACCTGAAATGCCCGGCTACGCCGCCATGTTGAAAGGGTATGTGAAGGTTGACCCGTTTGAGTGCATTCTTTGTGGGCACCGTTTAACGTTTCTTCGCTTTAGGGGTGGGGAGCCGCTGTCAGAGCTGGTCCACCATGCTCCGGTTCAAGCCCAAATCAGGTCAATTTAGGCATTTCTTAGGATGAGAGTATCTGAAATAGCGAAAACAGCATGAAAGTGTTCAACAAACACCCGTGTTTAGATTGTAGAGCAGACGTTAGGTCTGCCCGGGACTCATTCTGACGTGAGTTATGCCGCGATCGGTCAGGTAAGGAATCATTCAGATTCCTTTATATGAACCCTCCCTATTTGCAAGATCTTTAAATTCTGATTGGAGACAAGGTCAATTGCACCTATATATTCGGCCTAGTATTGAGACATACCACGAGTCTCAGGCCCTGATGGATATTTGCTTTCTACTCAACTTTATTAACCTTTCGGCTTCATGATGAGCCCACGGAATTAACAGTTTTTGAGTAGACCAGCCTGACTGTTCCACCATCATTCAAATGATCATAGCAACTTGAAAAGAAGAGTTAGTTCAAACATTTCTTAAATAAGTTAAAAAGATTAAGCACTTAACTTGATATAATCCTCGTTTTTGCTCATCACCACCCACGCATACCTTGCCAATTTATTCGCAATAGCAATACACGCTTTGTTAAACCCTCGTCTCTCTCTTAAGGAATTAGCCCAGAGACTAAATGGGTCAGATTTATTGATGCTATGCCTTAGAACCGAGCGGGCTCCATGTATCAACAACGTGCGTACATACCCATTACCTCGCTTACTAATGCCTTTTAGAGTATTTTTATCACCACTGCCATCATGCCGTGGAACAAGCCCCAAGAAAGCCGAAAGATGACGACCATTTTTGAATAACGTTGCATCTCCAATTCAAGCATAAAGCGCAGTGGCAGCTAACTCACCAATTCCTTGAATTTCATCCAACTTTTTACATGTTGATGATTGTTCACTAATGGATTTAATCCGACGCTCAATTTGGTTAATCTGTTGTTCTAGAAACAGGAATTCGTCATACAATGAAGCGAACGACTCTCTTGCCATCACTGTCAAATTGATTTCAGCATCCTCAAGTAAATAAGGAATGGTAGTTCGAAACTTATGGATCCCCCGAGGCAAGACAAAACCAAACTCAGCTAACAACCCTCTAACCTGGTTGACGAGTGCAGTACGTTGCTTAACTACTCTTTCTCTCATACGGTGGAGCATTAAAATACTCTGTTGTTCAATAGATTTGACCGCTACAAATCGCATTTGAGGGCGAGAGGCGGCTTCAGCAATCGCTTGAGCATCATTGTAATCGTTTTTATTACCTAGTCGAAAAGGAGTCACATACTGCGGAGAGATGAGTAAGACTTCATGCCCTAGTTGCTGAATTTCACGGGCCCAGTGATGTGAACTACCACATGCTTCCATTGCAATTTTACAAGCAGGTAGTTGAGCTAAAAATTGCAGTAACTGATCGCGTCGCAATTTCTTTCTCTTTACTTGACGCCCTAAATGGTTAATTGCATGTAGGTGAAAAACCGACTTCGCAATATCAATACCGATCATCGTAATGGTCATAAAACTATCTTCCTGTTATGAAACACCTATTTACCAACCTTAACACACTGGCTAAAGGCTGAGTGTGAGGCGGGAGGGTTCATACCATTAACCTTCAAGAAATACCCATTCAAAGTCAGCCATGCTAGATAAGCTTTTGAAAAGATTATCTAAAATCCCTTTCTTTGACCAAAGATTAAATCGTCTGTAAACGGTACTCCACTCTCCGAACTCAGAGGGTAGATCTCGCCAAGGAATACCTGTTCTCATTCGATAAAGTATTCTTTCAAATGTCATTCGATGTTCAGTTTTATCGTAAATACGACCTGTACTTTTCATAACTTGGAGTAGCAGTTCCCAGCGAATATCAGTTAGCATTGTTCTTGGCATGGTATTGGTTATGGTTTTACTTTTGGCGAAGCAAATTATAACTCTTTACCATGCTGTTCAAAAAACACTCACGAAAGATCAACACGCCCTAGTAACAATTATTAAATATCACATTATTCAACAATATCATTCAATTACTTACTGGACTGTGAACTGCGACCCGTAGTAGAATATTTACCAATCGTTACGGTGACACTGATCGTTTCGGTGCCACTTAATAATTCATTTTGAGTTCTCTCGTCAGGCCATTTTGATTTAAAAACGATTTGCTGTTTTACACTATCACAACTTATATGTTTAAAATTGAAATCAGCATTTCCAGTAAAATCGTAATCAAACGAATATTTCGCTCGGCAAAAATCGAAATCGGGATCACTAGGGAACAATCTAATGTTTACATATAAACCTATATACCGATATTTTGCGAAACTCAGGTCCAATCGGGGTTGAATCTCACGTACATAAAATGGAATACTTACTGTGTTACTTTCAACACCTGAATTCTTTTCTGCAGTAGCTGAAAGTGTATAATCTCCTGATAACGATGGCAATGAAGGACTAAATTCAAAATTATCCTCACCAATCAAATTTTCAAAAGTGATATTACCCCTTTTAATAGTTGTACCATTACTATCTTTAATAATTTTCCAATTTAGACTGATGTTTGATGGCTGGTGACTTGAGTCGTTATATAAAATTGAACCATCAACTAACATCTGGGAGGTCTGCTCAAACTCAAGCTGGTTTAAAAAAAATCTTTTAATAAAGAATCTTATATCTGGGTGTTGAGTGTCTCCATCGAGATTACGATTATTCAAGCTAATCGCTTCTTCTATTTTAGATATTTTTATCTTAGAATGTTTGTATAACAATAAATTAAATTCGGCCTGTTCTGCATGTGAAATGAACGTTATAAAAAAGAGTGATAAAAGAAGTTTACGTAAAATCATCATCACCTCCTGGTTCTCCGTCAACCCCTACAGAACCGCAAACATTATTAAATTTATTACCCCAACTGTCGTAGGTGTCTATTGTATCAATAAACTTAACACCTAAATTATTGTCATAAAGTTGACTGACGTCTGTCAATTGTGGATTTACTTGCATTTTATTGTAGGCATCTAATGCTGATTGACAAATTTTGATCTTATTCTTTGTTTTGAACCTATCGGTAGTAAGTATCAAATAATCAGTAAAGGCGTAGTATTCATCGTCACCAAGAATGTTAATTTTTATGTTTGTAGTTACGCTGTCAAAAGTACCGTTAAAGCCTTTTTTTATAATGGCAACCACGACATCTTTTTCAACAACCTCACCATTGTATTCGATGCTGATGAGCTGATTAGACATAGATGATATCAAAACCATGTCATTATCAAACTCATCTTTCCCCCAATTATTGTTGACACCAACCAATTGTGTTTTTAGTTCACTAAGTTCGGACGGAAAACCTCCCGCTCTATTATAGTGTTCTATCGCTTCATTTTCAAACACACCATCAATTGTCCAGCCTCGCTGGTTGTTGCTACCCTTTTCTCCCGCAATCATCTTTAAAATCTCCGATGAGTATTTCAATGTACTGTTGAAGCCATTACCACGACTATCAATTCGTGACGATTCATCATTCATCAATCGTTTGTTATGGTTTAACAATGCGTACAACAGATTTTTATCTTCTTCACTGTTCAGATCTCCGTACAAATTTTCAAGTGTGTATTCAGGATGACTCTGCGTGTGGAAAGTAATAAATCTATGATCTTTCAATCTCTCAGTGATATGAGTACGGCCAACGAGATTGAATTGCAATAACCAGTCACGGAAAACACACCAGTCATTTAGCACGTCAGCAGAGATCGTTTCCGCTCCCCAAACATCTAGTGAAGCTCTAATTTTCCAATTGCTACTAGATGTATCACCTTTGGGCTTGAGATAAATCAATTCTACATCGCGGCGATTAGGATCTACCTTAAATGCTTTTAGGGCAGAGTGTTCCATAAGTACTGCGTATACATTGAATGGTAATTCTGAAAAATCGAGCTTTAGAACAGGCACATAATTTTTTCGCGTTGCTGCAGCGTTTATTTCATCTCGTATTTTCTCGAATGAGCCAGAAAGATACTTACTCCCTTCATCAAGCATCATAGGCAATTTTGCTTCTGGGTGAGCATTAGACAAGACCACTTCGGCGTCTTTCATTTCTAAACTTGCCCTTTCAATAATTTGAGGAGGTATATCTGGCATCTTTGACGAGAATGTTTGACTGATCGCCGTTCGAATGCTCTTGTGAAGAAAGCACCTTAAAGGTTCGCCTTGGTCGGCCTGCTTTCGAAACTGAGTCGATTGAAGTAAGTCTGCATGTCCTTTATAGCCTAAAGACTGAGCCAGTCATTACGTTTGAATGCGCTCAGAACTTTGGTTTTGGACTCTTTTGCCATAAGAGATGCAAATGACTTGGCGATATTTTTGAATGCATCCGTTTGAGACGGATAAATTGGGTATGGAGTATCCATAAGTTAATCCCTTCACTTAGCTTAAAATTTTTGCTACGTCCACCTCGCGCAAACACAGCCATTAGTTTCAGGTTAACTGGTTTGCGGTATCACGTTTTGGCACTGGTGGATGCCGAGGAAAACGCTCAAACCTCATGGACTTAATCTAACAGGTTCAGCGAATATTTCAAACAAGAAAAAAGGCGCTCCGAAATGGAACGCCTTTGTTTTTTTAGATTATCTTTTAGTTACTAGGAGCCCCCTTATCGAGTAGTAAAGAGTCTCCCGCACCTTTTCTTACAGCATCTAAGTCAAC
>NZ_JBQKUM010000140.1:0-4698 GCF_054968605.1 Pseudoalteromonas sp. G5_S1_14_S5
TTGGCTGACAAAGCTTCGACGATACAGTAAAGAGTCAGGTAAAGTTTGCGACAGAACCGACATCTGCCAGTGCCTTAGGGTAGCTCAAAGTTTGAGCCATATATCATGCTCATCTAGGCTGTAAGATTCCCTCCGACTTATTCTAAGCGCCCTTTAAAAGACAATAAATCAAGTTTATCTTGGTAGGCATCGAGTAAAGCTTTTTTGGTAGATATGTAGGCTGTAAGTTTGCCATGCTTGTTGATCGACCGAACCATCGTTCTACACTGATATTCCCCCATCAAGTTGTACTCGCGCCACTTAGCAATATAACAAGAGTATCGGTTATTTGGATCCTCCTTAGTTGGTTTGGGTTTGTGGATAATTTTAGGCTCGATACTTTGGGGTAGCCTTGTCATTATGTATGGCTCACTCAACAAGCGAAACCAAAATTGCCCCCAAATTGCCACACCCAACTCATCACGCAGTTTGACTGCTTTTTCAAGAGCTTTCTTCTCTCCAATGCGAATAAATCCTATAGAACGGTGTATTACCTTACCGTCCAAGGTTTGGATGCGGATTTTAAAAACCGAACTACTTTTTGAAATATAACGATACCCAGTATTTGAGATGAACTTTTTCTCAGACATTACAACACCAACCTAATGATAAAAATATCAATACCTGTAATGCGAAATTAAATAAAATTTTCTCACAGTAAAAGCAAAAAGTAACAAAAGTGTTAACGGTGTCGAATGTTTGCAATAAACCCTACTTTACAGCATCGTTGAAACATAAGTGGTCCTCAATTTTGCACTTGACTTTAAATAACTGATTTATCGTGTTATTTAAAAAATACTTTAATATATTGATGACTAGAGAACGTAGAAAGCACTATCCTGAATCTGGAGCAAAGGTGGCATCTGATTGCTGCTAGAAGTGATAAAACTGTCGCCTAATTAGCTCACAAATATATTCTGCAAGCTAATCAGTCCTTTACATGGAAAAGCAACGCTTCGAAAACCCCAGTATGATTTTTAACTATGAAAGCCTGTTTAGTAAGGGCAGTACCGAAGAAGGGGACAAAATGCACGTGAGAGTGGTCCGTTGACCATGAGAAATGATTTTTTCGCCAAAGTACTAGGCCTTTAGACAGAGTTCAGCGAAAGAATTTGCTTTTTCAACCCATCCAATTGCCCTAAAAGCAACAGTATTAGCTTGTCAATATTGCTTGTGCGAACGCTTTCTATCAGCCCATCATAGACAGAATCCTAAGAGCTAAACAGTTTATTTAGATACAAAAATGGCTTTATTTATGATCTGATTGTTATCGCTAAACAACATATCAGGACACGAATAAAGCCGATGACGATTATCTCTCTACAGAAGCAGTTTAAGTAATTCTTTAGTGCGAATATTCTTCAAAATACAGCAGAGGGCACAGGTTTCGTTAAGCGATGTTGTGCTATTTTCCCTGAACAGCTTGTATTGAGTTTGGTTGCCGTTCTAAGTAAAGGAAATTGTACCTCGATTGCCGACTTGTTAAGACAATTCAATGAGATGTGCTTAAGCGCTGAAGATACAGTGGCTTATAAGCCTAACCATAATCAGTTAAGAAAAGAGCGGTTTCCGATATTCATGCGCCAGTTGGTCATGCGAGCGATAGTTCAGTTTGCTCGTCAGCAGAGTGCCACCCTACCAGATAAACTCTCCACATTTGATGATGTGTGGCTGCAAGATGGTAGCTCTTTCCATATTCACCATGACCTTGCTGGCGTTTATCCAAGCCGATTTAAATGTAACCCTGCCGCAGTTGAATGTCATATGACAATGTCTTTAAAAAGCTTTTCTCCAGTTGCGATGAGCATTAGTGCTGATACGGCATCAGAAAGAGATTTTTTACCTGAACCCCAAAAGATGCGTAACACATTGCTATTGGCTTACGCTGGATATCTGTACTTCCAGTTCTGGACGAAAAAGGCCGCAGGGTATTGAGTGACTGTTTTATTCTTGTGTAACGAATCGCTCTGCTGCATTAAGCCCCATTTGGTAACCGGCTTCAAGCTTGTCTTTATCTGTGGTTAACCGTCCGACAGCAAAACTAGCGTCCGGTACGATAACCTTAATGGTGCAATCATGAGGTGGGTTCTCAATAAACTCTAAGGTTTGGTTGTATTGCTCTGCACGCGTGATCATGGCCTCAGCTAGTTGAGGTGTCTCTTTCATCATGCGACGTAATAGCCAAGGTGCTTTCGGTGGGCGCTTTTTGTAACCCTGCTTTTGCGAGAGGATCACCGTGATCTGTCTCGCTCCCTGCTTATAAGCTTCAATCACAGGAATGGAATCGACCACACCACCGTCTATCATTTTTCGACCGTTTACTCTCAGAGGCGTGCGGTAGGCAATAGGAACAGAGCAGGAAGCTTTGAGGAGTTCTTCTAGGTTATCTTTTTCACCCTGCGTGTAGAGCGGTTCACCTGTTTCAACATCTGTGGTCACGACTTGAAAAGGAATCGGTTGTCTATCGAATGCTTCCATGTCGTATGGATAGTGCTGTGCGATATGCTCCCAAAGCCAGTCGAGGTCAAGTAAGTGTCCACCTTTGGCAAACTTCTTGAAGTTAATAAACTCAGGTTGGCATGAGTAGTCGGAAATAATGGTATAGGTTCGGCCGCGTTGGTTAGATAACCAAGAGGCTAAATTGGTTGAGCCCGCAGAGACGCCGATGCAGAAATCGAATGAGTTGTATTGGTGGTCGATAAAGCCATCTAGTACTCCAGCAGCAAAGATGCCACGCATTGCCCCTCCCTCCACAACTAGGGCATGTTTTGATTCTAGTGTCATTTGATTATGGGCTCCTTAATTCTAATAGATGCATATCCTTTCACTGTTATTAATACTAGATAAATGGTCGGATGTGTAGGTTAACCTCTATTTTTCAAGGTAGTGGATTACGTTATGGAACATCGCATTGTCTTTACCGAGGTTTTTATATCCGTGCTTTTGGTTAGCATTAAAACGAACCGCTTGCCCTGCCTGTAATGTTTGCCATTCACCATCATAAAGCACGGCCATCACTCCGGAGATACATAATATGTGCTCGGTAACGCCAGCATTATGCGGGTCGGATTCATGCTGATAGCCAGGTGCGAGGGTTAGCTCGAAGATCTCAAACCCTAATGCTTCTTCAAAAGGAAATAATAAACTGACGAAGAGGCCAACGTTATACTCCTCACGTCTTAGCTCGTTTGCATCTCTAAACAAACTTGTCAGCTCATTATTCGAGCTTTCAGCGATGAAACTGGAAAATGACACTTCAAACCCAGATGCGATCTGCCAGAGCTTAGCGACGGTGGGACTGGATTCCCCACGTTCAATTTGACCTAACATTGCTTTACTTACGCCTGTCGCTTTTGCTGCTTTATCTAGGCTCCAGCCTTTTTCTTGGCGCAGGCGTTTTAAGTTAGTACCGACTTTAATTTCTGTTTGCATACTTTTTCTACAAGATTTTATCTACAAATAGCTTGTGCGTTATAGCGCACAAGTGCTAGGTTTAGCTCGTAGACGTTATAACGCACAAAGGAGTAAAATAACATGACTAAGCTAAAATTTTCTCACGTCAGTACGGGTTTTATTGCTGTATTCATCGGGTATGCAAGCGCCGCAGCGATCATTTACCAAGCCGCGATGAGTGCCGGAGCAACTCAAGAACAGGTTGCGTCATGGTTCTGGGCGTTGGGAATTGGTATGGGTGCAACCACGATATTGCTCTCTTTGTGCTACTAGAAACCGATCGTGACGGCTTGGTCGACACCAGGAGCAGCACTGTTAATTACTTCACTTGAAGGTCTGACGATGAATCAGGCAGTTGCTGTATTCCTGTTTAGTTCATTGTTGATCACGCTAGTCGGTATGGCGGGAATATTTGAAAGGGTACTGAAACAGATCCCAACATCGATTGCATCGGCCATGCTAGCGGGAATTTTATTGCAGTTCGGCTTAGGCTTGTTTACGTCGTTAATGGAAGACGTTCAGATAGTGGCGGTCATGCTTGCTGTGTTTGTTTTGGCTAAGTCGAGGTCAGGAAATTTACTCATCCCATGCATTTTCGCCATTGCTTTGGTGATGTGTATTGGTCTTGGTAAACTCGATGTCAGTCAGGTCACGGTGGGTTTAACGACACCGGTATTCATCATGCCTGATTTCGAGTTCTTTTCTTTGCTTAGTGTTGGTATTCCGCTGTTCATCGTGACGATGGCTTCGCAGAACTTACCGGGGTTTGCTGTGCTTAAAGTAAACGGATATCAGGTAGATTCATCAAAGATCATCACTACCACAGGTGTGACAGGGTTACTATTAGCGCCGCTCGGAGGCTTTGCGTATAACCTTGCGGCAATCACCGGAGCGATCTGCATGGGCCCTAATGCCGATGAGGACCCAAAAACACGTTATATGGCAGGTATTTCGATGGGCGTGTTCTATTTGTTAGCTGGCGTGATGGGGATGTCATTTGTGTCCTTGTTTAGCGCAGTTCCTTCAGCGGTAGTCATCGCTGTTGCGGGGTTAGCGGTGATGCCTACATTGTTGAACTGCTTAGCGGTTTCTATGACAGACAACCACAACAGAGAGCCTGCGTTGTTTACGTTCTTATTTACGGCTTCTGGAACGAATCTATTGGGCATCGGAAGCTGTGGGATCCCCACGAATTTCATCATAAAC
>NZ_JBQKUM010000141.1:0-4661 GCF_054968605.1 Pseudoalteromonas sp. G5_S1_14_S5
TGGTGTTGGTGCTCCTGAGCTATCCACATATCAAGACGTTGGTTTTGATAATATTAAACAGGAAGAAGTCGATTATTTAAATGAAGTCATTCGAACGAATACACTATTGGCTGAAAGAAATATATTAAAGCTTATTAATCTTTTTTCGCGTCAATATCATTCTGTGAATGATATTGAAAATAATTTAATTGATAGTACATCAATATTTGTTTTCGATGTGCTTGAATTTGAAGGTGGGGAGCCTCTAGCATTTGTTGACGCTAATTTAGCACAGTGTGTCAAGGATACAGCCTTCGAGAATGGTTGGCATTTGGTCAATGAAATCACGAGCCTTAATTGCAGTAATTTAGAGATTAATAATATAACGGGGCTAGAAGTATTAACCGGGTTAAAAGAGTTAGATTTATCGGATAACACTCTCACAGAAGTGAATGTAAGTTCATTAAGCGAACTTGTTAGCTTGAACTTATCAAGCAATCAGCTAATGAGCCTTGATTTATCCAATCAACCCTATCTTGAACGGCTTGTATTTATGGGCAATCCATTAAGTGAGATGATTTTAGAGCAAAATAGCCCCTTTAACAGGCCTATGGCCGATATACGTGCTATTGAACGAACTAATATTATTATTCATTCTGATATAGACGAGCAAGATGATGATAACTTCGACTATTCTTGGCAGCAGTTGTCAGGAACCGAAGCTGAACTCACCAATACCGAGACAGCTAACCTTGCTGTCAATCTTCCTGCATTAGGTGAAAAAGAGTCAGATACTCTTGCCTTTAGTCTTACTACTACTAGTAATACTGGCCTTGTAAGTGTATCCACTGTATTCGTCAATCTTTTTCCTATTTGGCATCAAGAGTTTATTAGTCCTAATTTGGTGACAGTCGTTAAACGAGAAGTGATTGGTTCGCCGATAATTTCATATCAAAATGGCAGTGATAACCAGCTTACTGATTTATTGATCACTACCCCTGCAGATAGCCCTCAACCAATAGGTGTCAGTTATCGATTTCATGTTGGAAACTACAAAACGATTGATTTTGGTTTATCACTTAGTGCAGAGCACATTAATAGCGTGATTAATAATGATGATATTAGTCTAGAGATAGGGTTGAAATTAACAAATAGCAGTCAATATGTCAGCGCCCAAACGTTAGTATTAAAGCCAAATGAACCTCAATCGCTTTCATTACAACATTTTATGACAGAAGGCGGTCAAGAAGTCTTACTTGAAATACAATCTTCAACGCCAAACATAAAGATTAGACTACATGATATTGTTGTGGGCGATTATAATATCTCTCCTGTTGCTCAATGTTTTGCAATTCATACTCCCGACGAAGATATTGAACTTGACTTTAATGCTGAGGATTTGTTAAAAGTTAAAACAGCCATATATAATACAAAAGTGGGTGAAAATTATAATCCCACAGATATGAGCAATGTTGATAATTACTATAATGCTTTTAATTTTTCTTTAGATAGCAATAATCAACTAACATCAAATAAAAACTTCTCTTCATATGGAGAGTTACGTAATATAGCTAGAACTTTAGCTGCATATTTAAAAAGCCATCCAGACGATATCGATTATATAAACAAGGCCAATAATCTAATTCGATATTTAAGTGAACAAGTGTGTCGAGGTGACTTTACTATACCTTTCTATGGGATTGATGATGCTAGCGATGAAATATTGCTATTGAGCGATCATTTATCTGAACACGTAAAAACATTATTCAGTGCGGTATTATCTAAAGAGTCACACGTATTTAAATATCTCTGGATGAGTGATAAGCAATATGGACTAGCGACAAGATCATTTATTTCAACGGATGATGTGTATTTAAGATTTGAATTTCTTATTCCACATTCTTTTTTATTTACAGATGAAAATAGAACCCATCAACAATTAGCAGCAGTGCAGCGATTTTCAAACCGCGTATTAACTCATAGCCCAACAACTTTTGACGGAATTAAACCAGATGGTACAACATTTCATCATTGGTCTCATCATCCGAGTTACCTCTATAGCTATAAAAGTCTAATTGAGGGAAATATCTATTTGATTGATACTCACTATAAAATACCGGCTAATAAATTGAATAATTTGCTCAAAGCCGCGAGTTTATTAGCCTTAACCGGCAATGATAATCGTTTTTCACCTTTATCTCTTAGTGGTAGAGGACTTACAAATAGACTACAAAACATTTCAAGTGCTTACATTTCCAAGTTAAATCAACTCGAGTTAGACTCCATTCGACCGGTAGATAACTCCTATACCGCAACCTTACTCAAATTTGTTTACCCTAATGCAACACCACTTAACGGTGGCAATGAAGAGGTTTATCCCATGGAAGGGGTTTATCAATTTAATTATGCAAACTATGCCTTATTGCGGCATAAGGATTGGCTAGTGGTCAATAAAGGGCAATCTCGATCGTTATGGGGGGCTGAGATCTATTCCAATGCTAACCGATTTGGACGGTATCAAAGTTATGGTGCGCAAGAGGTTATTTATCACGGTAGTAAAGTAGATAATGGTTATAATCATAGAACATGGAACTGGAATTATAATCCTGGAGCGACGACTATCGTGCTCCCTTGGATAAATTTATTGGCCGAGTTTAATCGCGTAGATGAATATCAAGAATACGGTTTTGCAGGTGCATTAAGCTTTAAAAAGTCAGATACTCCTTTACTTCCTTTGAAGCATGTAAAAGGGGATATCGGGCTATTTGCTATGAACTTCAAAGAAAAAGAGGAAATTTCTGGTTGGGGGGCGGTGTATTATGATGGCAATAAAGTGAGTACTGTTCCTCGTGATAAAAGCTTTAGCTTTAAAAAGTCCAGCTTTTACTTTGAAGATTTAATTATTAATCTCGGCTCCAATATTACAGCAGAAAATAGTAGCGAGCATCCGGCTGTTACTACCCTTTATCAAAGACAAGATAGTGGGCTCAACAATATAAATGTGAATGGTATAGCAGATGCAGTGGTAGATGATTCTACTTATGATGTGGGAAATATGGCGAATCAGTGGCTAATCGACAACAGTGGAACAGGCTTTTATTTCGTTCATTCTGGTGCTGGTATAATATTGCAACACACTGCACAACAGGTACCGCAGCAGAACAGTAATGCCACAGAGGATCTAACTAACAACCCGATAGAATCTTATCATTTAGGCTACATTAATCATGGGATTAATCCTACTCATGGTGAATATGAATACCTATTGTTTCCCGCCACAAATCAAGAAAAGATGACGACATTTGCTGATCAGTTCTCTCAACAAATACCCTACATTGTGCATCAAAAGAATGATGTTGCCCATATTGTTGAAAAAGATGATGCTTGGGGTTTTGCCATTTTTAATGCGAGCTCAATCATAGATAAAGGACATGTCTACTCAGTTTCAAAGCCTGCATTAATCATGATGGAGAAAGATACAAATGTGGATTCAAACCCTTTATCTATCGCGATGGCTGATCCAGATTTAGGGTTTAGTATGCGTTCTAACGGCTCAGACCCATCACCGATAAGACACCTGCTAAGATTAAATGGTGGATGGGAACTGTCAGCTGAAAATCTCAAAGTAAAGATTCTTAGTCAAGAAAGCTGTGATTTTACATTGGTTGAAGTAACCCTAGCGCATGGCATAGCTGAGCAATGGGAAATGCAACCTAATACAGATTGCCCTTAATTAGGTATACATTTATGCAGGGTAAAAAGACGCAGAATAATTTGAAGTGATCTCTGGGAATGAGAAATGGGCTTAGGTTTTGCGTTGTTAGCAATTGCTGCATATCGGTACAATGCGTTCCTTTTTGAAGTGTTCAATTCTTTTTTTTGAGCCCATGACCCCCTTACCTTCAATCTGTTTGCATTTCCACGTCTATACTGAATGTATTAGAGATGTGTGTTCATGAGGTTTCGGTATGCGTTTTTTTCTAATAGCGTGCATGACAATGACGATGATGGGGTGTGATAATCATTCTTATCTAGGTATGCAAGAAAGTCTTCATCAAGGCCATACAGTCAGTGGCTCTGCCGTGAAAGCGCCATGGGTGAATGCACAAGTACAGTTATATGAATTGGATTTATCCCAACCTGATTTTTTAGGGCGATTAGTCAACACAGGTAAGACCGATCGGCAGGCAAAATTTGAGGGCGTAACCATTCCGGACTTGAAGCGACATTACATACTGGTTGTTAACACCACGGAGGAGACCGTAGAGCTCGGAAATAACGCAGTGCCCATAATTGATACAATGTACTCATTTCTTCCTGCCAACACATTCTCCGAAAATGCTCAAGACATCAATCTCATAGCGACACCACTGACAACAATGGCCGTCAAGCTAGCCATACAAAACGCAGATATCAGTGACGGACTATATGAAGGGAATGGAGATGGTGTAACAACCGAGTCGGAATGGTTAGCAGCTTTGGAGACGGCCACGGATATCGTCAAATCATTAATGGGTTACAGCTTAGTTGATGATATTGATATTTATACTCAGACCCCCGTCGTTGCGCACACCTCTTCTGAAGAAAATAAGTCGGATGCTTTTCACTATCGCTTAGCCATTGAGGCAACTGGCTCACTCATCCAACATTTAGCCACCAATAATGACACAAACACCCTTTTT
>NZ_JBQKUM010000142.1:0-4568 GCF_054968605.1 Pseudoalteromonas sp. G5_S1_14_S5
GCTTATACAGGTGTAGTGTGGGCAAACAAGAGGGATGTTAGCCAGCTTAAATACGGAGTCTAGAAAACCTTGCAGCGCTCTCAATGGCATAGAGAAAACGCGTTTCACCATCAGAGTGGTAGTAATGGCTAAGTTGCTGAATCGGCGAGGTCTACCACGCTTGCATTGTTTGTTTTGCTTCCACTCGGCTATCGCTTCCTCATCCATCCAAAAGGTCAGAGAGCCACGGTTGATTAAGGCTTGATTAAATTGCTTCCAGTTAGTTGTTTTGTAACGAGGTTTAGGCATGAGACTACGACTATTGATGGGTGTAGCCGATCAGATCGTAGCTTCCTGATTTAGTTCCATTGATTTAAGCAACAAGGCCGATTAAGCCGGAAAAATTAAAAGATATGGATGAATTTTAAAATAAATTAATATAGTTGAAAACCATTGCCTTACATCGTATTTAATATAAAAGTTATATATTCAGGTTTGATTATTGATAGAATATATACTTATATAATAATTCGGTTCTAACTCTAAGGAGTTATTGATGGATATGTTGGGTAAAGATTGCTTATTGCAATTAGTGCTTGAACACTTTCAAGAAGATATAGCAAAGTCCGTAAACTTTGTGACTGGTGAAGTTGGAGTCGCATATTCAGATTTGCCACACAACCTTAATTTTTGTATGAGTTTATCACTTGTGGAAAAAATTTACCCCACTAGTTAACTCGCCTCTGTTCTAAATCGACGAAAACACAACTTTAAGGTTTAAATATGGTAACTGACAACTTTTTCTATAACTCTGAATTATATAGAGACTACAGTTAGCTTGTTGTAGAAAGGCAGTTAAGAGGGAGTGATTTACTTATTTGTTGTTTAGATACAGGTAAATACTATGATAGCTTTTCATTGGCAATGTTACATTCTTATTACGAACAAAAGCCAGAGATGATCGCATCTGGTTTTTGTCGGATTATGTCTTTAGTTGACAACAATTATTTTAGAAAAATCAACTGTAAAGGGAACTTCAAAGAAAGGTTATTTAATAACACTCGGGGGGAGTTAGCTGAATACCTAGAGTCTAACAAAGTGAAAATGAAGAATAGTCACTTTTCAATCAATCGAAAAATAGAAAACAAAATCACATTTAATACCTACGACCACGTTAATTTTGATCAGTATAATAGTAGGTTAGATGCGATTGTTATCGCATCACTAACCAATAAGTATCAAGAAATTGTCCGTAAGTATGCTCATGATATCCTCATACCTGGAGGGCATGTCTTTATCTGTGATAACTCCCATGCTCTAGAACTACAAGGAATGCGGTGTTTGAAAAAAGGGGTTTATGTTCGTGTTTAGACTGATTTTCCTGTTGAGGCTCTCTTTGTAACCAATGGAATAAATCAGTTCTAGCAGTAGCTGAGTGCGCAACTGCTAGTCGTTTTTACGTGTAGGAAGCTTCCGCTTTTCAAACCAGATTCTTGCATTATGCAAGTTTGAATCGGTTAATCGTACGCATGAGATTTTCCGAGATACCTCTAAGTTCACGGCTTGAATGAGCCATTTCGGTAGATTCACTCGATACTAAAGTCGCCATATCACTCAAGCTGGCTACGTTACGGTTAATTTCGTTCACAGTGAGTGTTTGCTCTTCAGCGGCAGTTGCAATATGTTGCGCCATACCTTCAATTTTATTAACTTGCTTGTTGCTCTCATCAATTTTGCATCCTGCCTGCGCGGATAGCTTTGAGGCTTTATTAGCTTTATCAACACCTTGGTGCATTACTGTAACGACATTTTCAGCACCCACTTGCAACTTTTCTATAATATTTTGAATCTCAAGTGTGGACTCCTGAGTACGTTGAGACAGGGTTCTTACTTCATCTGCTACCACAGCAAAGCCCCGGCCATGATCACCAGCTCTAGCGGCTTCAATGGCGGCGTTGAGTGCTAAGAGATTTGTCTGTTCTGCGACTCCTCGAATAACTTCTAGAACCGTATCAACATTTTTTGCATCAAGCGCCAACTTCTGGACTGCTTGTCCTGCAGAGGTAATGACTTCCGCCATTTCGTTTGCTTCTATTACGTTATTTTGAATAATTGAGGAGCTCTTCTGTGTCTCCTGTGCTGCAAACCGACTTGCTTCGTTTGCTTCAACGGTTCGCCCAGCAACTTCCTCAACGGTAACCAGCATTTCTGTCATGGCTGTTGCAAGCATATCCACGTCGTTTCTTTGCTGATTAAGGCTATTATCTATTTGGTGAACCGAATCAGTTAGTTGCGTTGCAGATGCTGATACTTGAGTTCCAATACCCTGAATTCCGAGCATAATCGATTGAATAGACTCTACAAACTGATTGAAATATCGAGCCAAGAAAATCAGTTCTTTGCTTCCATCTTCGGGTATGCGCTGCGTTAAATCACCTTCACCTTTTGATAGTGCTTTCATCGCAGCCAAAGTACGATTCAATGGGAGAGTGATGGTTTTTATAAAATATCCAACGATCAGTGAGAGAACAGCTAAAATGCCTACTGCATAACCCATCGAAGTCATCTCAGCTTGGTGAGTCGTCGCTTGTAAGGCCACCATATTTACACCTGAACCAACCATCCATCCCCAGGGCTCCAACATTATTGCATAACTGGTTTTTGGTTCTAGCGTCTGTTTGTTTGGGTTTTTCCAATGGTAATCAATGAATCCACCCCCATTTTTTGAAATACTGTACATCTCTCTGACAAAATATTTTCCCCTGCTATCTTGCAGGTCCATGATATTTTTCCCTAAAAGAGAGGGGACACCTGTAGCTATTTGCTTTCCTTCTCGATCACCTATGAAGATATAATTCCCACCATCAAATCGCATATTTGAGATGGTTTCCAATGCGCGAGCACGTGCTTCTTCTTCGCTTAAATTTCCTATTTCACTCTGACTTTGATAATATCTAATAACGCTAACGGCGCTTTGAACTAGCGTTTTTACCCCTTTTTGATAACTCTCACGCACATGTTGGCGTGAGCCGTCTATATTTAAAATGGTATTTGCGAGTAAAGCGATTGCAAACAAAGCGAGAATCGCCCAAACTCTAATTGCAATCGATACGCTTTTTATTTCTTTAATTATCATAGATTTATCCCTTAACCAAAATTTCACCAACGTAATATAAGAATTTATATAAACTTAGAACTAGAATATCTTTATTTTTATGTTTTAAAGTTAGCACATAAAAATTATTTAGTTTGGTGCTTAATGTAAGTTAAAGAATATTTCGTTGTTAATGATAGATTAAATAATTGAACTGATTGATTGTTAAGTTAATAAAATATCTTTAAAAATAAAATTTATTTAAATTGAAACATGTATCTAGGATTTTCAACATCGTCGAATATAATTTGCTAGTTAAATATAAACTTCAACTTATATTTCAGTAGTTTAGATTCAGTTTACTTAATCATGTGATCTTTCCAGGTTCCATGTGCCATACAAAAGACTTCGGTCTGCTTGCGAGTATTAGCCAAGAACAGTAAGTTATTGAACGAGTCCATGTACTTAGCGAAAGAGGATAAGGTGGAACCTGCATGTAGAACTAGAATTGCGCCGTAGGTGTACTTCTACCACATGCTGACCGAACGCGCCTAAAAAACCGAGCTGTGCGACGCCTAAGGCCATCATTGCATTGGTTGATATGTACAACCCGTAAAAGCCGGTCATCAATTTAACAGCGTGCTCGGGCACAAGAATCTTATCCAACCCCCAGAGCAAGAAGACGATAAAAATGCCGACTCTCAGTAGCAATAGGCTGGTGGTTAGTTTGGTTTAAATTAATCGGTTAGGTTGGCGAGATGTGGTATTCATGAGTCGCTGCAATTTGCTGTTGTTGTCTGAGCAGGCTGATGGCTAGGTTGATTGGCATCGGCTTATAGAAATAGAAGCCTTGGATATAGTCGACGCCTAGCTTAGACAAGACTTTTACTTGCGATTCATACTCTACGCCTTCCACAATAACCTGCATGCCTAAAGTGCGGTAATGAAAAAGGTTTTATCGGTTGTATTATTAGCGTGTGTACCTTGGGTGGTATCTGCTTCTGACGGTGTGGTCGATTGCGACAATGCGATGAACACGCTAGAGATAATCCACTGTGCTGCACTTGAACTTGAAGCTGCACAGGTAGAGCTTGAGGAATACTTAGCAGTCAGCTTTGAACACAATGCTGAGGATACAGAATTGGTGGATGCCATTAAGGGTGCGCAGGAGAGCTGGCAAGCTTATATGACAGCGCATTGTGATTCTGTATATACCCAATGGCGCGACGGTTCAATTCGTGGGCTGATGGCGCTTTTTTGTAAGACCAAGTTAATCAAGCAACGCACACATGAGGTATGGGAAAACTTTTTAACTTACATGGACAGCACACCGACTGTGTTACCAGAACCATCAGGTGATGGAATAAAAAATTGTTAGGTTTTATCTATTAGAAAGACGGAGGATACAGTTTGATGGACGACGCTTATTAATGGCTAAAGAGCTAAAACTAACGCTAAAGGCTAAAAGTTAATGGAAAAAGCCAACTGGATAAGC
>NZ_JBQKUM010000143.1:0-4290 GCF_054968605.1 Pseudoalteromonas sp. G5_S1_14_S5
GATTTCCGCTAATGATTTGGGACCTTTCTTTTTGTTCTTTTTGGTGGTGGAAGGGGAGTGGCTGTCGGTTTGTTGGATGGCTTTTTCGTGTTCTTTGGCAGCATCCGAGAACGCATTGCTTTTCATTGCGTTTTTTCGAAGTTTATTCAAGCGGTCGAGTTTTGCTTCAAATTCAGGCGTCATACTATATCTCGCTAGTTATGCACTAACTTTGTTATACGACGAAAACCATGACAGTTTAGCAATTTACAAGTCCATTTTGTTGAGTTGGGTAATTTCGTCTTTTGCTCTCGCTATTTGTCAATCTGTAAACTCAGTTAGATACAATGATGAGGGTATGGAACAACTGAAGAGGGTAAACATGGATCGTGTTATTCAAGAGCAAATCCAACAATATGCATTCAAACGCTTTCCCATTTTGTCAGGAAAGCCTCTCAAACCTCTTGCTATCGGAGCTGGTGCCGCTTTGCAAGAAACGTTGTGTCAATCGTTCAGTCAGGCAGACGTTTCTTTTTTTCTGGACAGTTTTTTCACCAGCAGAGAGTACAAGCTGGCGCTGATTAATTGCTATCAAGCTTGCTATACCCGGTATAACCTTGATGGTTCGCCCTCATCAACGACAGTGAATGAACATGAGTTATTGGGACTCGCAAGGCATGGTATTTTCAAAAACAAAAAGGGACTCACGGATAAGGCCGCTCAATTGGTCAATGAACAAAAGCGCTACGTCTCTGCTCGAAGGAAACAACTGAAGGACAAGGTTCTGAGATTGAAGCAGTCGGGTTTTAGTGACCAATTTTTGTTAGATCGATTGGGGAAGCGAATTCAACCATACCTTAAGGTCAACTCCAAGGCTGGGCAATTTTATTCGGATAGCATGGTCAGCGAAGCGAGAATGATGAGGGAACGCACAGCTTCAATGACAGTGAAAGAAGTCAAAGTGTTTCAAAAATCACTGTATGACCAAGGTGTTCCCGTCTATTTAATACTGATGGCCACAAACCATTATGAACCAATGCTTTATGAATTGGTGAGAGATGGCGAACCGGAAAGGAAGTTCCCACAAGTCGCCTAACGGAAAAAGAGCACACAATGGTGCTCTTTTTTTTATGGGAACAATCAAACTAATGCATGGTGGGCGTTGCTTCTGCACGCATGTTCAGTAATCGGAGAACCAATTTGTCGACCGCTCTTTTTTTCGTAAAGCTGAGTTTTTCATACGGTTTAGTGTCGAACAAATTGCACATTAAACCGGATTGTCCGTTTTGGTTTACATCGTGTGTTTCGGTGACAAAACCAGAACCATCTTCATTGCGTTGAATTGGCCAGAAGGTGCATGTTTCGTCTACACGGTCATTTACCAAAAAAACCATATATTCTTGACGTGTAGGCGACATCGAAGGTCGGATGTCGGGGTTGGTACTCATCCAAGCTTCTAGAACGAACGTGTATTTGAGCACGTTGAGTTTACCCATTAGTACGCGCAGCGCCATGGTCATCTTTTCTTTGCTGTCTTGGTCTGAGATTGGAAACGAATAAATGCGTACTTTGCCATCAGCACATTCCAATACGATTGATGGATCAGCAGTACTTCTTGCCTTGAGTAGATCGTTAGCGACGTTTTTTTGATTATTAATGTCCATATTTGCCTCTCTTTGCGTCTTCAGGAGTCGGTCTGATTTGTATCAGTCGTAAGTAATTTCGTATTCATTGCCCTCTTGCCATTTCGTTTCAGTAATGATGTAACCGACTCGGTTAACCCAATGGCAACCATTCACAATTACCCACTTACTGTCGACAGGCTCACCCAGCTCATCTTCTTCTTCGTCGATATCAATCTCGATGATCGTCCAGACTCGACTGGCGTCGATTGTTTTGATGGTTTCTAGGTCGTTGCCATAGGTTTCGAATGAGATGCAATTGTCATCAAGGAAGATGGCGCTACCCCCATTCTCATTGATGATTGGTTTAAAGGATTCCACCCATTGTTCAAAAGTCAGGTTGTTCATGCTGCATCTCCGTGATTGGCGTTAGGGATACTTTATTCGATGAATGGAAGGGTTCCCCCCATATTGGAGTTCAGAGTCGATATCGTTTGACTTGCCAGAGTGAGTGGGGGGAAGAGAGAGAGGTTGAACCTATGCTTTGGTTGTCATTACACACAAACGAATGGAGAAATCACATGGCAATGTTTTGGGGCAACGTCTGGTATCAAGTCATTCATGATGAACTCGCATATTGCTGCATTCTTATGCTATCGAAGTACCCAAGTGCTCATGGTGGCTACGACAGTCAAGGCAACGAGATTGTAGAAGTGCTCATGCCTTCGTTACCTGAAAATTCAGGCTTTTCCTTCATTGAGCATAAAGACCAACGATCAGCGATGCTGGCCTGCAAAAGTCATATCTTAGATAAATCCAGATCGGATCTGCTTGCTCACCTATGGGTGGTCAATGACACTCAATGTGATCTTGATGAGTTTAAGGTTCAGCTGAAATCTGACCCTGACCATGTTCAGTATTGGAAATCGAAAATTGCCACCAGCAAGGAAACCATTGAATACTTTCAACTTAAAGCCAAGAACTTGAAGCAAATTCGTAAAAGTAAAATCAAGGAATTCCTCGAAAGCGAAATTGTGGACATCGCAACAAAGCACGCTCACGAACTGGCATAACCTAACTGGAACGGGGCGTGGGCAGCACCCAGTCCCTAACGTTTTAAATTGGAGATAGACATGAAACAACCGTACTTAGTCGTTACTCACGCAGAAGGTTTCGAACCAGAATCATACCTTGTTTATGCCACGGACGAAGACATGGCATGGAATAGGCTCCTTCATTGGCTTGAAACCAACCAGTTGCTTGATGGAGCGACCGAGCAATACCTAGACCATTGCAAACTATTGGATGACATGCACAGAACAGCAGTTGAAGCTCCGAATGGGTATGTCAGTTCGATGCTACGTATGAAGCGCTGGATTTCGAGTTCTTAGAAGCATTCGCTCGTGATTCCCTGCCTGAAAAGGAAGCCGCTGTTTTGTCGTCATTGATGGAAAAACTCAAAGCTGCTCATGAAGCTCGTTATTACTAATTGACACCTTGTTCGATTCTTGCTCTTAAGACCTTGGAGAGCATGACGTGAAAGTTGATGTGTATCTGAACTTACATCGCTCCACCGATACGACGCGTGTGTATTCTATTCGGTCACGAGAGAAAGAGTCTTATGGAAAGGTGATTGGCTACTCTTCCTCAGTGTCATTGATTGACTGTGAGTTTGTCGTAAACGAGAAGGTGCAAGCAAGGGTTAAACGAGAGCAATCAAAATTGGTGCATGCCTTCATCCGAGGTACGCTAATTGATTTTGAGCCTTTTGAAACAAACGCTGCGTCGTATGTTGGCTATTGTCCCTATTAATCACAAGCTCCCCACTTTTATTGCATTGAAACGGCGAAATTCAGCTCATCTGAAAACAACACGCCGATCTATCGTGCTATACGTGTTAACTGTTTGCCAAACTATGTGTTAGCCATTCAGTAACTACTGATGTTTACTGGTGGCTTACATTCAAGGACTTAGGCAGTCGCATCGAAAGCACAGGCATATGTCATTGGACTTCCCTCATTTTAATTCACCTCCCCCGTCTTTTTTGTCCATTCAAAGCGGCAGGTATAGACTTATTCGAAGCAACTAAGTGAATAACACAAGGGATTGAACATGGAACAAGTAATTGCAGCACCTTAAACGAATCAGACCGATAAAGCAGCGATATCAACAGTACCTAGCTAACAAAAAATGAAGTGCTCAATACTAGTTGTTACTTTTTATACCAATGGGAAGACTCAGGGACTCCAACAATAAACTCAGTAACGACTGGGTGCTGAATCACTTGAGTAGAAACTCATTTCAAGATCTACAACTGAGTAATTACGTTAACGCAGAAGTGGACAAAAATGCGTTTCGGCAAATCGAATATTAGAAATTCATGAATAACTTAAGGTATGGCAAAGTGAAAAAAAGCCCACGGATCGAAGTTAAGAAAGTGGGCAAAATATGGGTGACATGATGATGTTCAAAGTAAGCAAATTAATAATAGGCACACAAATGCATATTGGCAACAGTATTTCTATGACCTACAGCTCGCTTTTGGACAAAAATGTGCTGACGGTGATTACGTAGACTCTGTGATTACGTAGACTCTCCTCAGAGCACAAACCACTAGGACCTCTTTGCTCATCGCAATTGACGTCATTGTAGTTATCTAATAATTTAAGGTTGTCAGTGCGGGACTGGG